>CAZXYV010000008.1:0-18019 GCA_964645025.1 uncultured Dehalococcoidaceae bacterium
TGCCCCAGTAGCTCGCGGGCGCTACGGCGTAATTTTTGCTGTTCCGTCTCACTCATCGTTAAACAATCTATTCGGGCTTATTTTCTTCAGGTCGCCGGTTATTTCGGCGACCACCTCGGCGAATTTACCGCCTTCGGAGGCAGAGACCCAGCTGGCCTGGAGCCGTTCCGGCTCGACCCCGACATATTCCAGGAACTTTTTGGTGATGGCGATTCTGCGCCGGGCGCGGTAGTTGCCGGTCTGGTAATGGCAATCGCCGGGGTGGCAGCCGGAGACCAGCACGCCGTCGAAGCCGTTGCGCAGGGCGCGGATTATCAGCAGCGGGTCGATTCTCCCCGAGCAGGGTATCTTGATGATTCTGATGTTAGCGGGGTATTTTTTACGGGAAGTCCCGGCTAAATCGGCGCCGGCATAGCTGCACCAGCGGCACAGGAAGCCGAGTATTTTTGGTTCCCAATCTGATTCTTGAGTCATCTAATCTTGACGGATAGAAAGATTTCTCTTAATTGAAAGTATAACACAAATATTTATCCAGCTTCAAAGTCAGCCGTTCTCAATCCTTTGATTATTACTCAACCCCCTTTACTCTTCTTCTCTCTTGTAAAAGGTATAATTATGATAATAATCTGAAGATAATAAGAGATATTAAGAGAATATAAGTCCCCCATAGCTATAGCAACCTGTCATTCACTCTAGACCGGGTTGCGATGCGTTACAATCTACGCTATTATAAAAGTGTTAGCACTCTCATGTTGAGAGTGCTAAATAGTGTCAGGACAGCAAAGCTATTTACGATATAGAAAGGAGGCATGGAATGGCAGCTAAATTACAACCACTGGCTGACCGGGTACTGGTAAAACCCATCGAGAAGGAAGAGAAAACCAAGTCCGGGATATACCTGCCGGACACAGCCAAAGAAAAACCCCAGGAAGGCGAGGTACTGGCCGTAGGTCCCGGGAAAATGACCGATGACGGCAAACGCGTACCGCTCGACCTGAAGGTCGGCGACAGGGTAATCTACGCCAAGTACGGCGGCACGGAAATCAAGGTTGATGATGAAGACCTGATTATTCTGCGCGAGAGCGACATCCTGGCGAAAAAGGCCAAATAAAGAGGGAAGCGAAGGAGGAAGATCATGGCAAAACAGATTATTTTCGGTGAAGATGTCAGACATGCCCTGAAGAGGGGTATCGACGCTCTGGCGGACGCGGTAAAAGTTACCCTTGGACCCAAGGGGCATACCGTGGCGCTGGATAAAAAATGGGGAGCCCCCTCGGTGATTGATGACGGTGTCACCATCGCCAAGGAAATCGAGCTTCCCGACGCATTTGAAAACATGGGCGTGCAGCTCGTGAAAGAGGCCGCCAGCAAGACCAATGATGCCTGCGGCGACGGCACCACTACCTCCACCATCCTGGCGCACGCGATAATCTCCGGCGGTTTCAAGAATATCGCCGCCGGCGCCGATGCCGTGGCCTTAAAGAGAGGCATTCAGAAGGCCTCCGCCGCTATCGTCGAGGCGCTGAAAAAGGCCTCTGTCGAGGTCAAAGACAAGGCGCAGATTGCCCAGGTGGGCACCATTACCGCCAAGGACAAAGAAATCGGCGGCTTACTGGCCGAGGTCATGGAGAAAGTGGGCAAGGACGGCGTTATCACCGTCGAGGAGTCCAAGGGCACCAAATATGAGATTGAATACGTGGAAGGCATGCAGTTCGACCGCGGCTATTCCAGCGCCTATTTCGTCACCAATGCCGAGCGCATGGAAGCGGTCATCGAAGACCCTTACATCCTGATTACCGATAAAAAGATTTCCGCAGTTTCCGACCTTCTCCCCGCGCTGGAGAAGATACTACAGGTTTCCAAGAACCTGCTCATCGTTGCCGAAGACGTCGACGGCGAAGCGCTGGCGACGCTGGTCGTCAACAAACTGCGCGGCACCATCAACGTCCTGGCGGTCAAGGCCCCCGGCTTCGGCGACCGCCGCAAGGCCATGCTCGAAGATATGGCCATCCTTACCGGCGGCAAAGTCATCTCGGAAGAGGTCGGACGGAAGCTGGACTCGGTCACCGTGGAAGACCTGGGACGGGCCCGCCGCGTGACTTCCGATAAAGACAATACCACCATCGTCGAGGGCAAAGGTTCCGAGGAAGAAATCAAGGGCCGCATCAAGCAGATTAAAGCCCAGATTGATGAAACCACCTCCGACTTTGACAAGGAGAAACTCCAGGAGAGACAGGCCAAACTGGTCGGCGGCGTCGCGGTTATAAAGGTCGGCGCCTCCACCGAGACCGAGCTAAAAGAGAAGAAGCACCGCGTCGAGGATGCCCTTTCGGCGACAAGGGCCGCCGTAGAGGAAGGCATCCTGCCCGGCGGTGGTGTGGGCCTGCTCAACGCCCTGCCGGTGCTGGATAAACTCGGCCTTGAAGGCGATGAAGCGACCGGCGTCGATGTTGTCAGGAAAGCTGTTATGGAGCCGGTCCGATGGATTGCCAACAATGCCGGCAAGGACGGGGCCGTCATCATGGATGCCGTCAAGAAAGCCAAGCCCGGCTATGGCTATGACGCTGAGGATGATGAGTTCGGCGATATGGTGAAGAAGGGCATCATCGACCCCACCAAGGTGGTCCGGACCGCTCTGGAGAATGCCAGCAGCATCGCCTGCATGGTGCTGATTACCGAGGCACTCGTGGCTGATATCCCCGAGAAGGAAAAGGCGGCGGGTATGCCCGGTGGTGGCGGTATGGGTGGTATGGGCGGCGGTATGGGCGACTACGGGATGTAGTCCGGTAAACGGCGCTTACAAGTAAGAAAAAAATATAGTAGCCGCTATCCGAAAGGGTGGCGGCTACTTGTTTTTCATTAAAGTAGGGCGATTAAGAGTCCCGATTTACTTTACTCTTCCTTCCGGGTGCCCCCTTTCTTAGCATCGGCATCAATACGCTCGGCTATCTTGGTAATATCAGCCACTGCTTTCCTGGCCATGAGGGCTGCATTTTCCGCTTTTTTCGCAGCCTCTTCAGTGGAGCGTCTGGCTTTCTGGGCTTCTTCCTCGGCTTTCGCCGCTACCTTAGCGGCATCCGCAGCCGCTTTGGCGGCTTTAGCCGGGGCCTCACTGGATGCCTTCACCGCGGCTTCAGCCTGTTCGGCAGCTTCAGCCGATTTAGTGTTGGCCTCATTGACTTTCCTTATTGCCTCGTCAACCTTAGCTGCCAGTTCAGCGGTAACTTGGTTAGCTTTCTCCACGGCCTTCTCGCCAGCTTCACGAGCCTCTTCAGCGATTTTAGCTGCTTGCACTGACGAATTGTAAGCCATCTCCGCAGCCTCATGAGCTAGTTTGGCTCCCTGCTCGGCTTCTAGGGGAGCTTTTTTAGCTGCTTCTAAAGCTCTGGCACTGGCTTCCTCCGCCCTGTTTGCCGCTTCCCCGGTAACTTTTTCAGCCTCTTCCAAGGCTTTCGCGCTAACTTCCTCCGCCCGGCTGGCTGCGTCCCCGGCTATTTTCCTGGCGGCCAAATCTACCTCTTCGGCTTTTTTAAAAGCCTTTCCGGCTGCTTCTAAGGCCCTGGCACTGGCTTCCTCAGCCCGGCTGGCTGCTTCCCCGGCTACTTTCCTGGCGGCCAAATCTACCTCTTCGGCTTTTTTTACAGCTTTTTCGGCGGCTTCGAAGGCTCTGGCGCTAACTTCCTCCGCCTTGCTTACCGCTTCCCCGACTATTTTTTTAGCGGCCAAATCTACCTCTTCCGCTTTTTTAACAGCTTTTCCGGCCGCTTCTAGAGCCCTGGCAATGGCTTCCGCTACCTTCTTCTCTATCTCCTTGGATGCCCTCGCTAAAGCTTCAGAGGCATCTCTAGACTGTTTTGTGGCTTCGGTAGCTCTATTTCCCGCTTCTGTGGCTGCCTCCTTAGATGCCTTCGCCGAAGCTTCAGCGGCTTCTTTAGCCTGTTTTACGGCCTCGGCAGCCTTTTTCCCTACTTCTGCCGCTGCCTCCCTAGATTCCTTCGCGGCGGCTTCAATGGCTTCTTTAGCCTGTTTTACGGCCTCGGTAGCCCTATTTCCTGCTTCCGCGGCTGCCTCCCTGGATGCTTTCGTTGAAGCTTCAACGGCTTCTTTAGCCTGCTTGACGGCCTCGGCAGCCTTTTTCACTGCTTCGGTCGCTTCCTCTTTTGAAGCCTTCGCGGCGGCTTCAGCTCGAGCCACTGTTTCTGCCACGGTTCTGGTAGTGCTTTCGGCGGCTTTTTCTCCGGCCTGGCGAGTTTCTTCGGCTTTCTTAGTTGCTTGCGTTGATGCCTTGGTGGCTAGCTCCGCAGCCTCTTTGGCGGCTTTCGCCGCTTCCTCAGCGATTCTGGCAGCTTCGATAGCCGCTCTAACACTGCTCTCCATTTCGTCCAGGACTTCAGGGAGTGGTTTCATGAGCAATTTTGTCAGGTGAGTTGTCTTTTCTTCTTCGGGGAGTCCGATGTTTTTCCTGGCCATTTTTCAACACCTCAAAATAGCGATATTTTGTATTACCTTAGAGCCATATAATGGTCTCGTTACATACAGTACCCGTTTTAAGTAAAACTGTCAATTGTTAACGAAGGCCTTCTTACCTTATTCATCTCTCCCCGTGGCCTTGATATCATCAGCAGATCAGTTCATTGTCATTCACAAGTACTCAATTACCAATATTAAAGGACTGTCATTTCGCTTAATAAGGTTAAATATTTATTTTAAAAACACCTGTCTCCCCGGTTTTAGATTTAAGATGGTCATATATCTATATCGATATAGATATTGACATCGTATAATATATAGTATATGATAAATTGACTTTTTTATTTTCTTTATATTCCGGTTTGCTTGAGCGCGAGGGTAGGCTAACCCGGTATCGAGACATTAATCAGAAATATTTAGTTGAAAGGGATGGTACGATGGCTAAACCTTTAGACGGTATCCGGATTTTGGAGTGGGCCATATGGCTGGCGGGGCCGGGGGCGACTATGATGCTCGGCGATCTGGGCGCGGAGGTAATCAAGATAGAGCAACCCATCACCGGTGACCCCAGCCGCGGTATAACGCGGCTGGAAGGAATGGCGACGGGGCGAACCACCGCAGAGAGGGAATTTATGTATACCGGCGTCAACCGCAATAAAAAGTGCATCATTGTAGATGTGACCGTGCCGAAAGGTAAGGAAATAGTCTACCGGCTCGTGCAAAAGTGCGATGTTTTTCTACAGAACTTCAGACAGGTAGTACGTGACCGTGCGAATTTAGATTATAAGACGATTTCCCAATACAACCCCAAGATAATATATACGAATATTTCCAGCCTCGGGCCTGATGGTCCGGACAACTGGCGCCGTGGTAATGATTACGTCGGGCAGGCCCGTTCCGGCTTCATGACCAACCAGACAGCGCTCCTCGGGGAACCGGCGGCCCTGGGTGGTGCCATCGCTGACCATATGACTTCAATAATTGCGGTAAATGGCATATTGGCTGCCCTGCTTGCCCGTGAAAGGCTGGGGATAGGCCAGGAAATTGATGTTTCCATAACCGGTTCTATGGTGGCGCTCCAGCATGTCAGATTGACCAACACTTTTTTCTATAAAAAGGAGCTCCTCAGGGAAGATAGAAAATCAATCAGCAATCCTCTGGCTAATCATTATAAATGCAAGGATGGCAAATGGATCAGCTTTTGTATCCTGGCTACGGATAGAGTATGGCCGGATTTTTGTAAGGCGGTAGGCGTTGAAAATCTTGAAAAAGACCCGAGGTTTGAAAGTACCCCGGCAAGGGCGAAAAATTGTCGGGAGCTTATCGCTATTTTAGACGGTGTCTTTACCGCCAGGCCGCGTGATGAATGGGTAGACATCGTGGGTAAATACCATCGCATTATGTTTTCTCCAATTAATGAGGGGCTGGATGTGGCCAATGACCCCCAGATTCTGGCTAACAACTATGTTGTTGAGTACGAACAGCCGTCCACAGGGAAAATAAAGTCCGTAGGATGCCCGATAAAATTCCATCAAACCCCGGCGGGCGTTCAAGGGCCTGCCCCTGAATACGGGCAGCACACCGAGGAAGTACTTTTAAATATCGGGGGATATACCTGGGACGATATCACGCAATTAAAAGAAGAAAAAGTGATAGGATGACAGTCCTGAAGTTCTGAGGGCGCTGTGAAAATAGCCGAGGGAAAGGGGGTAAGACAATAGATTAGACTGAAAAAAGGAGATGATGATTTTCCCATGTTGAAAACCCCATGGTTCCTGAATATCAAAGGAGGTTTTTGTATGAAGAAAAACAAATTCGTCGTAGCCAGCTGTATTGCCTTAATCGTGATGACGGTTATCATGCTCCTGGTCAGCTCCTGTCAATCAGCTGAGAAAACGACATCTCCGGCAGTAACAACCAAGCCGGCGACAACTACACAACCGGCGGTAACCACAACGCCAGCGGCCACCGTGCCGAAGACAACGCCGGCAAGTACTCCGACGCAAACGGTGGCGCCGGCCCGTAAAACACCCACCGGTACTTTAAAAGTGGCCATGCCCGGTCTTGAGGACGAGACTTTCTTGCCCTGGAACGGCGCGGCAGGCCGGAAATTTTACATTGACACGATTTCTGAATATCTGGTTTATTTTGACCCTGTCACTAGGACACCTGTACCCGGGCTGGCAATGTCCTGGAGTAATTCAGCCGATGGTAAAACATGGACAATCAAGCTACGTCAAGGGGTTCAATTCCAGGAAGGCTGGGGCGAATTTACTTCCGCGGACGTCAAGTACACTTTCGAGCGACAAATGGAACCCAGTTCGAAGGCTTCTCAGGCATCAACCTTCCGCGACTTTAAACTTAACATCACCACCCCCGATAAATATACGGCAGTTTTCAATATCAGTACCGCCGATTTCTTGTTCTGGAATAGGCTTTGTAACAATATTTCAAACCATATAGTATGTAAAGCCTATGTTGAGAAAGTGGGTAACGACGCAGCCAATGCTCACCCTATCGGGACCGGCCCATATACCCTGGCTGAACAAAGACGCGGCGTATCAATCAAAGTTACCACCGTTCCCGGTGTAGAAACACACTGGCGCGTGACCCCGGAGTTCAAGGATATTATCTTCTACGGCGTGCCGGAGGAGTCAACCCGCGTGGCCATGCTGAAAGTCGGCGAAGCCGATATGGCCCCTATCAGTTTGGATTCTGTCAATACAGTCACGGCATCCAAATTTAATATTCTTTCTCAAAAAGATTCCTGGGCACCGAGGATATTAATTGGCGGTCTGGTACAGACTGACGCCAAGCGTTACAATCCCACCGCTCCCTGGGCTAAAAAGGAAGTACGCCAGGCCCTGAACTACGCCGTTGACAAAGAAGCTATTGTTAGAAATATCTTTCGCGGCCAGGCGAGGGCAAATTTCGATCCCCACTCTTTTCAGGATCTAAAAGCCCCGGCTTATCCTTATGACGCAGCCAAGGCCAAGCAGATGTTAGCAGCCGCAGGCTATCCTAACGGTTTCCAGGTTAACCTTTCTACCTGCGCCAGGAATCCCGGCGCGCAGCTCCCGGATATCGGGCTAGTTGTCGCTACCTACTGGGAAGCCGTGGGAGTCAAAGTTAAAGTTACTCCTACCGATTATCCCACCATCAGGGCAGCCTGGAACGCAGGGAAAGTGAATGATATGTTCTGGACGCATACCTATAACGCACCTATATCTCCGGATGATGCCGGCGGCTTAACGGCGGCGTACACAGCGGCAAGCTTATTCGCGATCTTTACGAGTCCAGAACTCGATACGAAGGGAAATGCAGCCCAAGCAGAGCCAGATGCCGCCAAGAGGACCGCTCTGATGGCTGAAATCAACAAATACCTCTTAGACCAGGCTGAATTCATCTATCTGCTCAGTGCTGTAGAACCATTTGCCGTTAACCCGATAGTAGGCAGTTGGCCCACGATTACCCAGTATCCTACGAACTTTGACCAGATAACCAAAGCTAAATAAGGTTTTTATCCTGAAATAGAGCCTGCAAGGTCTAATAAAGAACGCCGGGCGGAACGGTGGTAGTGGGGAGTTTATTAAATACGATATGTCTCCGTTCCGCCGGCGCCAGCATGAAGGAACACCTTCTTCAGTAAGAGTCAATAATTGGAGCGCATCGGGTCTATGAACTCGATTAAGTATTGATATGCAGCGATATCTCTTAAAACGGATTATCCAGGCAATCGTAACCATATTCCTTATGAGCATCATCGTCTTCCTGCTGGGAAGATTGAGCGGAGACCCGGTGCCTCTATTGCTGGGTGACCTTGCTACCAAGGAAGATAGGGCTCTGATAACCAAAGACCTGGGGCTCGATAAACCGATACCGGTACAATACGGCATATTTTTAAAAAATGCGCTGCATGGTGACCTCGGCAGGTCCATCAGGGGCGCGCGGCGGCCGGTAGTGACGCAGGTCCTGGAAAGGATACCGGCTTCTTTTGAACTAGCCGCGGCCGCCGCGTTTTTGAGTATCATCATCGGCATACCGATAGGAATAATTTCCGCCGTGCGCCGGGGGTCATTCCTGGATACTGGAGGGAGGGTGCTGGCCATGCTGGGGCAATCCATGCCGGCCTTCTGGGTGGGGATTGTGCTCATGTATGTCATCAGCGTTCAATTCCGCTGGCTGCCTACTTCCGGCTACGGCAGTTTCAAGCAGATAATTTTACCGGCTGTCGCTTTGAGCGGGATATCGCTGGCGGGTATCGTACGGCTGACGCGTTCGAGCATGCTGGATGTCCTGGGC
Source organism: uncultured Dehalococcoidaceae bacterium (assembly GCA_964645025.1). Lineage (GTDB taxonomy): Bacteria > Chloroflexota > Dehalococcoidia > Dehalococcoidales > RBG-16-60-22 > Fen-1077. Next base: position 8,773 of record CAZXYV010000008.1, read on the forward strand.
GGAGAGTACGTTAAACTGGCCAGAATTAAAGGATTACCTGAAAGAATGGTAATCTGGAAACATGCTTTCAGCAACAGTCTGATACCCGTGCTGACATTTATCGGCACACTGCTGACGGGTCTCATGACCGGGGTAGTGGTTATCGAGACGATATTTGCCTGGCCGGGACTGGGACGTCTGGCCTGGGAAGCCGTCTCCACCCGTGATTTCCCCACGATTCAGGCGGTGGTACTGTTCATGACCTTATTATTCGTTACCGCCAATCTTGTGGTTGATATTTTGTACGCTTACGTTGACCCGCGAATCAGATATACGTGAAGAACTGGCCTCAGATTAAGGGAAAAAAGAGCGAGTCCGAATGGAAGGCGACAGCCAGGCAGCCTGATATCGCCTGATTAGGCCGGAAAGGTTGGAGAAAATGCGCATTAGCCCGACCGCGATTATCTTCAGTGTTGTCGGACTGATACTGATATTGATGGCTGTACTGGCGCCCTGGATTACGCCTTATAAACCGAATGTCGGTTCGCTGGACAACCGTTTACTACCGCCATTCTGGCAGAAAGGTGGGAGCACCAATTTCCTTCTGGGGACGGACACCCTGGGCAGGGATATTCTGAGCAGAATAATTTTCGGTGCGAGAACTACGCTGGCGGTATGCGCCCTGGTGGTTATTATTGCCGGTAGTCTGGGCACTTTCCTGGGGATTATCGCCGGGTATCTCGGGGGCTGGTTCGATATCATCATCATGAGGGCGGTAGACCTGGTATATTCATTGCCCGCCATACTGCTGGCTCTGCTGCTGGGGACTATCTTCGGGCCAAGTTTTCAGATACTGGTTGTGATAATCAGTTTCACCCTCTGGGCCGGCTATGCCAGGATGGCAAGGGCGGAGACATTGAAGGTAAAGGAGTTTGACTTTATTGCCCTGGCCAAGATTGCCGGCTGCTCCCGGGCGAGCATCATGATGCGCCATATTTTACCGAATGTTATGAGCCCGATTATTATTCTGGCGACTCTCCAGGTAGGCATGATAGTTATCGTCGAAGCCTCATTGAGTTTTCTCGGCGTCGGTATCCCGCCTCCCACCCCTGATTGGGGTTCAATGGTGTCTGAAGGCAGGTCTTACATTGTCACGGCCTGGTGGCTTTGTATTCTTCCCGGCGTGGCCATCGCCTTGACGGTGCTGACATTCAATCTGTTAGGAGATGCACTCAATGATTTGCTCAATCCGCTAATACACCGCCGCTAGAAAGGGATTTTAGAGGAGATTATGGGGACCCGGCTGCTGGATGTAATTGACCTCAAGGCCTATTTCATTTCGCCACGTTCCGTAGTCAAGGCCGTGGATGGAGTCAGCTTTCATGTTGATGAAAATGAGACTCTAGGCATCGTTGGCGAATCAGGCTGCGGCAAAACCGTGACGGCGCTCTCGGTCTTGAGACTGTTGCCCCGGCCCGCCGGTAACATCGTGGGAGGAAAAATCCTCTTCGAGGGTGAAGATATTATAACGATGACGGAAAAACAGGTACAAAAGCTTCGCGGCAGAAAAATATCTATGATTCTCCAGGACCCGATGGCGTCTTTAAACCCGGTATTCAACATCGGTAATCAAATAGGAGAGGCCATAACCACGCATACCGCCGTCAAGAAAATAAATCTCACTTCTACAATCATCGACATGCTTAAACGCGTGAAAATCCCTTCCCCGGAGGCCCGGATTCGTGATTACCCTCACCAGATGAGCGGTGGTATGAAGCAGCGGGTCGTCGGGGCAATCTCTATCTCCTGTCACCCGCGCTTACTGATCGCTGACGAACCGACCACTTCTCTGGATGTGACCATCCAGGCACAATACCTGCAACTGCTCAAGGACCTCCAGAGCGAGTTCGGGATGTCCCTGATATTCATTACCCATGATTTCGGGATTGTGGCATCGATGTGCGACCGGGTGGCCGTGATGTATGCCGGTAAAGTGGTGGAGACCGCTCCGGTAAGGGACATTTTTTACCGACCGGCTCATCCGTACACCGCCGCTTTGCTTAAAGCAGTTCCTAAATTAGAGACGGAGACCGACAGACTGGTCTCCATTAAGGGGCAACCACCCCGGCTCGATATGGTTCCTGAAGGGTGCAGCTTTTCGCCGCGCTGTTCTCAAGCCGGTGACGGTTGCCACCGCGAAGTGCCTCCCCTGACAGAAATTGGACCAGACCACTTTGCCAGATGCTGGCAATTACAGGGACGGTAGCGATGGAAACGATACTGGAAACGAAGGACGTTAAAAGATACTACCCCGTGACGAAAGGGCTTTTATTTGCCAAGACACTGGGGTGGATTAAAGCCGTTGATGGAGTGAATATACATATTGGAGCCGGAGAGACTCTCGGGCTGCTCGGTGAATCAGGCTGCGGTAAGACAACTCTAAGCAGGCTCGTGCTCCTTCTGGAACAACCGACCGATGGCTTGATTGAGTTTAATGGGAAGGACTTGCGGGAGTTTTCGGGAGAAGACCTCTGGCAATACCGTAAAAGTGTCCAGGCGGTCTTTCAAAATCCCCTTTCCTCACTTGACCCCAGGATGCATGTCGGGAGCATCATCAGCGAGCCGATTACCACCGGTGTGAAAACCGATAAAAAAGAGGTAAACGACAGGGTGGTCGCCGCACTGGAGGCGGTTGGCCTGGACCCTAACGATGCCAGAAAATACCCGCATGAATTCAGCGGTGGTCAACGGCAAAGAATCGCTATCGCCAGAGCGCTTATCTCCAGTCCGCGTCTTATCGTCCTTGATGAGCCGATATCTTCTCAGGATGTCTCCATCCGTGCTCAACTCATGAATATTCTCAAGGACCTGCAAAATAACATGGGTATCAGCTATCTTTTTATCGCCCATGACCTGGCCACGGTGAAATACATGAGCCATAGAATCAGTGTGATGTACCTCGGAAAAATCGTAGAAAGCGCCCCAAGTAAGGAGATAAGTCATCATTCCCTGCACCCCTACACCAAAGCGCTGCTGGCCGCCAGCCTCCCCGATAATCCGGATGCCAAGCGGGTAAAAAATATCCTTGCCGGGGAGGTGCCCAGTCCCATTAATCCCCCCAGCGGTTGTTCCTTTCACACAAGGTGCCCCAGCGTTAAGCCGGTTTGCTCGCAGACCAGCCCGCAGATGGTGGAAGTTAGTCCCGGGCATTTCCTGTCGTGTTTACTTTTTAGTAAAGATGGAGAGGCTACAGCGGACAATTGATATTACTAAAGCGAATGAAAAGTCTATTTTTATCCTGTTCCTGGAGGGAATGATATGAGCGTTTTCGATATGTTTCACGCTATGGCAACCAATCCCCATCAGCCTGCTCTGGAATGGAAGTCGAAAACGGGCGGCAAAGTCATCGGGTTTCTATGCTCGAACCTGCCGGAAGAACTAATTTATGCCGCCGGTGTCCTGCCGGTCCGGCTCCTGGGGGCCAATGAACCGGAAAATATCACCAGGCCGTATATCTTTCAGGCCGGGTTTTGCTCCTTTGCCCGTGATTGCTTCGCGCAGGCCCTCCAGGGTCGATACAGCTATATCGACGGCATTATTTTCTCGCATTGTTGCCCGCACGCCCGGGAAGTTTTCCTGGACTGGCGGCGTCACGTGCCGGTTAGTTACAGCTACGAAATTCATGCGCCGATGTTGCTGCAAAACCCCAATGCTAAAAAATACCTGGTCCAGGAACTGGAAGAATGCCGGGAGTCGCTCGAAAAATGGACGGGAAAAATTATTTCCGTGGAAGCTATCGACAAGGCAATAGATATTTACAACCTGAACCGCCGGTTGATGGCGAAAATTACCGAAACGATGAAAAGTGATACTTCGCCGCTAACGGAGGCAGAAGTAGCCGAAATAGCCCTGGCCGGGATGCTTATGGACAAGGAGGGGCACAACCGCCTCCTCGAGGAAGCGCTAAAGGAAGTCCGGAAACGTGCCGGCGTGGCGCGTCACGGCCCCAGGCTCATGCTCCTCGGCAGCGTAAATAATAATATCGAACTGATTCGGTTCATCGACTCTCTGGGCGGCCGGGTGGTGATCGATGATTACTGCACCGGCAACCGTTATTACCAGACCGAGGTCATTCCGGAGGATAACCGGCTGGCCGCTATCGCCGGTCGCCTGATTACCAAACCGCCGTGCCCTTTGAAGGATTTACCGGAAAGACGCCGGATTACCCACTATGCCAGACTTATCGACGATTATAAAGTGGCCGGCGCCATTTACACGATGCAGCGGCAATGCGATGCCCACGGCCTGGACTATCCGGCCATCGAATCGTTTTTTAAAGAGAAGGGTGTTCCCATGCTCAAGCTCGAGCTGGACTATACCGTGCCGGTGGGGCAGTTCCGCACGCGTATCGAAGCTTTCCTGGAAATGCTTATGGCAATATGAAATATAGTTACCCCTAAGATACGGTGAGAAAAGGAAACGTTGATATGGTAGAAAAGCCGGATTTTGAGACAAGGGCCTTTTCAGACGAAGTATGGACACGGATGAAGGAACTCAGGCGGGAGCGTTACAAGCTATCCTTCGAAGCGCAGACCAGGGGAGGACTTTGCGTCACCGGTTTTGCCTGGGGATACCTTCCCCTGCTGGCCGGGTTCGGGAACTTCGGGAACCCATCGCCCGGCACGGACTTCACCCGAATCGCCCGGGAGGGAGCCGGGTCTGAAGGACTCGTTAAATTCGTCAACCTGGCGGAAAGCCGTGGACTGAGCCCGGTCTGCGGCGCCATTGCGGCACACCTGGGGCAGGTGTATGCCGGGACTTCGTTCGGAGGTTCTTCGGGTAATAAGATGATGCCCGACTTCGTATTTGCGCCCTCGGGTTGCCATGCGCAGTACAAGGGCGGGCAGATTTGCGCCGATATCCTGGGTCTCCCCATGCTCGTCATCGACGCTCCGCCCCAAAATACCGCCAACAGCCGCAGTTACCTTCTTTCCCAGCTGGCCGACGCTATTGAGTGGATAGAAAAACGGACCAAACTCAAGTTTAACGATGAACGATTCATCGAGGCTACCCGGTTTGATATCCGTTCCCGCGTTACGTGGGCAAAAATTTGTGAGCTTATGAAGGCTGTTCCTGCGCCGATGAGCTACCGGCAGGCGATGTCTTTACGTCTGCCCCTCGTAACCTATGCCTACAGCCAGGGGACGGCGGAATACATGGAAAGGCTCTTTAACGAGATGCAGGAGCGCGTGAAAGATAAAATTTCAGGGGCGCCTTTCGAGAGAAAGCGCCTGGCCCATGAAGGCCTGCACCCTTTATACCGGCCTGATTTGCTGCGGTGGCCCGAAGAGTACGGCGCCGCCTTCAACCAGGGTGAATTCATGATGGCTTTCGGGTCTTTCCGCTATACCGCCGACGGCCACAGGATTCCGGGGCAAACCCTGGAAGAACAGGGCATGGAACTGAAAAGCCGGGAGGATGCCCTCAAGGCGCTGGTGGAACAGCGCTACCCGCCCGAAGAGGAGGGTGTGAATTACGATTCGGAAGAGCGGCGGCTGCTTCACTTCCTGCGTATGGTCGAGGACTGGCATATTGACGGCATCATGATGCACCTGGCACGCCGCTGTGCCGCCCTTTGCCTGGGGATATATACCCGAATACGGGATATCCGCCAGGCGGGGATACCGCTGGCCACCTACGAGGCGAGTGAAGGTGACCCCAAGGAATGGAATGAAGCCCGTGTGAGAGATGATTTCACCCGCTTCTTCGAAAGTCTCGGCCTGACGAAGATTAGCTCACTCGACGAGAAAGATAGCGATGCGGACGCGTGAGGCTGGTCCCGTCTGCAATTTAACTCGGGGACAATTATGCTCAGTGCCGGAATAGATGTAGGTGCGGAAAACACCAAAGTTGCGGTCATTGAAGGCGACCGATTACTCGCTTTCAGCGCTGTTCCCAGCGGCTGGGATACGCAGGCATCGCTACGGCTCGCTTTTAAGGAAGCGCTGGAAAAAGCGGGGGTAAACCCCGAAGCAATTACTCATGTCGGGGCTACCGGGATGGGGGGGAAAAATATCACCCTGGCTACCGTCTATGCCACGGATTCAACCTGCAACGCGAAAGGGACATCGTGGCTTTATCCGTTAGCACGGACAGTGATTGACATCGGTGCCGAACAAAGCCAGGCGATGACACTTGACGATAAGGGTACGATTTTACAATACGTCCGCAACGATCAATGCGCGGCCGGCGCCGGCGCTTTTATCACGGAAATGGCCTCGGTGCTGGAGTTACATACGGCGGACCTGAGCCGGGCGTCGCTTCTCTCCGAAAACCGGCTAACGCTAAACAGCACCTGCACTATTTTTGCCGAGTCTGAAGTGATTTCATTGATAAATGAAGGATGCCATAAAAACGATATCGCCCGGGCGGTGTGTGATGCCATTGCCAGCAAGGCGGCATCCCTGTTACAGGAATTAAAGGTTGAAAAAGATATTGTCTTTATCGGGGGAGTTGCCCGGAACGCGAGCATTGTAGATTTATTGGGGAAAAAACTTGGCCTGGATATCATCGTTCCTGAAGAACCGCGCATGATAACCGCTGTCGGAGCCGCCCTGACGGCCCGTGGCCAACAAAAATGAGTATTGGAGCCTGCGGCAGGCAGACAGTTTGAAATCAAGGACTCAAGATGAAACACGAATTAATCACCGCCGGTATCGATATCGGCTCGTCGAGCGCCCAGGCGGTCATTTTAAAAAACGACGCCATTCTATCTTTCAGTAATACAGGCGTCGGGATTGATAAGAGAGAAACAGCCTATAAGGTGCTTGGCCTGGCGTTACAGGGAACTGACATTTCCCAAAACGATATTAAGTACGTTGTGGGGACGGGTTACGGCCGATATCAGGTCCCGTATGCTAATAAAAATATGACCGAAATTACCTGTCACGCCCGCGGCGCGCATTACTTTTTCCCGATGGTGCGAACCGTACTGGACATGGGTGGGCAGGACTGTAAAGCGATGAGCTGCGCTGAAGGCGGGAAGGTTACGGCTTTTGTCATGAACGAAAAATGCGCGGCGGGCACCGGGAGGTCCATGGAGGTGATAGCGAAGCTATTCGACATACCTCTCGAGGATATCGGCCCAATGTCGCTCGATATTAAGGAAAAGCCGCCGCAGCTGGGCAGCACCTGCGTGGTTTTTGCCAAATCGGAGGCTCTCCGGATGCTCCGGAACGGCGTGCCGAGGAATGTAGTCCTGGCGGCTTATTGTGACGCCCTGGTGCAGCGGATACTCTTATTGCTCCAGCGCATCGGGGTTAAAGACGACCTGGTAATATCGGGCGGAATTGCCAAGAACATCGGCGTGGTAAAGAGGATAGAAAAAAATCTGGCGACCAAAGCGCATATCTGCTTTGAACCGCAGATTGTCGGCGCGGTAGGGGCGGCTCTCATAGCGCAGAAATTGTTCCTGGAACCAGACCGTAACTCCGGGGAAGAAATTAAATCAGGATGAGTTAACCGGTTAAAGAAGGAGGCAATGAAGATGAAGTCAGGTATCGAAGGTATTAAAGTTGTTGAAGCGGCGTCAGCGGTAGCGGTTCCCATGGTCGGTCGTCTTCTGGCAGACTGGGGAGCGGACGTCATCCATATTGACCAGACGGCGAGGGGAGGTCTGATGTACCGGCCGTCCGCCGGCCGTGATGTGCGAAGGATAGCCGCGGACTTTGACTATGTTGAACAAAACATAAACTGCAATAAGCGCAGTATCGCCCTTGACCTGGCCCAGGAAGAAGGACTGAATATCCTCTATAAGTTGCTGGAAAGCGCCGATGTTTTCGTGTCGAACTTTCGCCCCCGCGAGTTGGAAAAGTTCAAACTGGAATATAAAACGTTAAATAAAATAAATCCGAGACTTATTTGCGCTAACCTGACCGGCTTCGGGAGAAAAGGGCCGGAGAAAAATGAGCCCGGTTTCGGGCCTACCGCCGGCGATTCCAGGTCAGGGCTGCTCCACATTCTCCAGGTGCCGGGTTCCGAGCCGGTCCAGACGCCAATCGCCTATGCGGATTTTATCACCGGATTGACACTGGCCTATGGTATTATGACGGCGCTGTTAATACGCGAGAGGACCGGGGTGGCCCAGGAAGTGGATGCATCACTCTTCAACAGTCTTGTCTTCGTGCTTAGCAGCGATATTGCCGGAACGCTGGTGACCGGCCAGGACAGGCAGGCTGTAACCAGAAAAGACCGCAACACGCCGCTTTTAAATATCTACCGTACCAAAGATAGCCGGTGGCTGTATCTGATGATGTCCCGGCCGGATGTATATTGGCCAGGGTTCTGCCGTGCTCTGGAGCATGCAGTCTGGGAACATGACCCCAAATTAAATCCATGCCAGCCGGATAAACATGACCCGCAAGCGCTTTTTGATGCTTTAGAAGAGACGTTTCTTACCAAAACTCTGGAGGAATGGAAACCGCGCCTGACCGAAGTGGGGTTCCCCTGGGCCCCGATACAAAACCTCCCAGAAGTAGTTAAAGACCCCCAGGCTGAAGCTAATAACTTTTTCATGCCTCTCAACCACCCCAAACACGGTACAATCAAGGTAATGGCGAATCCGGCCAAACTCAGCCGGACTAAAGAGAAAGCGAAAATGCCGGCTCCCCGCTTCGGAGAGAATACCGAGGAAGTCATCCGGGAACTGGGCTATACGAGCGATGATATTAAGAAATTTAAAGAAAAACGTATTATTAATTGAGCAGGAGGCAGGATTTTATCCTTGGCTAATCAGAGTATGAATTGGTTACAAGTACCGCCGGATATTCATTTTCAGGCGGATGTAACATTCTACTGGAGAAGCCGGCATCGTTTGATTTAGTCGCTCGGGTATATTATTCTAATACCGGAACGATTTTAATGCTTAATATTTCCCGGGTTGGTTAATATCCTCTTCAATTAAGGAGAGTAACAATGGAACAAAATACTAACGACCTTAGTGATGGCTCAAGAAACGATTATTCTGTATGGGGATTATTTGCCGATACCATGGAGTATGTAGCCAGGGCGCGTACGATGGAATTAACACGGTACGGCATTACCCGTGAACAATCACATGTCCTGCGAATTTTATATGAGGCGGGTGGCCCTTTAACATTAAACGCAATTGCATATCGTATATTACGAAAACACAATTCTGTCTCCACCATCATTAGAAGAATGGCCAAGAACCATATCGTCGATATGACCAAAGCGCCTGGTGCCAGAC
>CAZXYV010000009.1:0-17991 GCA_964645025.1 uncultured Dehalococcoidaceae bacterium
ATGGAGTTCGAATACTTCGTCAAGCCGGGGACGGATGAAAAGTGGTTCGAATACTGGGTGGCGGAGCGCCTCAACTGGTATGTAACCCTCGGCATCAATAAAGAGCACCTCAAGCTGCGCGAGCACCCTAAAGCGAAACTGGCGCATTACGCCCGCTCCTGTACCGATATTACCTACCTCTTCCCCCACGGCTGGGCGGAGCTGGAGGGCATCGCCAACCGCACCGATTTCGACCTGAAGCAGCATAGCGCTGCCAGCGGTAAGTCGATGGAATACTTTGATGATGAGACCAAAGAGCATTATGTCCCTTATATCGTCGAGCCTTCGGTAGGGGTCGACCGGGCCATCCTGGCTTTCCTCTGCGATGCCTATGACGAAGAGCCGGACAAGGACGAGATACGCACCGTCTTCCATTTCCACCCGGATATCGCCCCGATTAAAGTCGCCGTGCTGCCCCTGAGCCGCAAAGAGAACCTGGCCGCTTTAGCTAAAGACGTCTATGGCGTACTGCGTCCGTGCTTTGCGACCCAGTACGATGACACGCAGAGCATCGGCCGGCGCTACCGCCGCCAGGACGAGTTGGGCACGCCCTACTGCGTTACGGTAGACTTTCAATCGCTGGAAGATAATATGGCCACAATTAGAGAGCGCGACAGCATGAACCAGATACGCGTCCCCATCGCCGTGTTAAAGGGCACTTTGCAGGCCAAGCTGGCCGGCGAAGATTTATTCGTCCTGCCGGAAGGCGGGAAGATATGGAAAGAAGAGAAAAAGGGGTAATTTGAGTGTCATTCCAGCGAAAAGTTGAAATCCAGGGGGGATGAGGGGGGTCATTGCGAGCGACAGCGTGGCAATCCTGATATTGAATCTAACATATTGATGGAGATTGCCACGTCGCCTACGGCTCCTCGCAATGACAAATAGTCGTCATTCCCGACCCGATCGGGAATCCAACGGCGGGTAAAAGGCGGGGACTGGATTCCCGCTTTCGCGGGAATGACGTTAATAAAAAATAGTAGATATGATTGACCTATCTTTAATTAAGATCATTCCCGCCGAAGAATCCCATCGCGAGTTCAGCTACAAGGTAAAAAAAGAGGCTTACGGCGATTATATCAGTCAATTATGGGGATGGGACGAAATAGTCCAGAGGAATTTCCATACCAAAGCCTGGCAAGAAAAAGGACCGCAGATAATATTATACGATAACCAACCTATCGGCACGATTTCCGTAATAGAAACCGAAGATTATATAGAAATAGGTCAGTTTTTTATATTACCAGAATACCAGAATCAGGGCATCGGTTCACACCTGCTCAAAGACATCCTGAGCAAAGCCGATGAATCCGGAAAAACTACAAAGATAGCCTATTTGATAAATAACCCCGTAGCGTCATTATATAAAAGGAATGGCTTTAAGATCACTGAGGTTAAAGATGTTTATTGCCATATGGAAAGAAAGTCAGAGACAAGTTCAGTACGGGGCGTCTAAGAGGGGCGAAGACCCTCTTCTAAATTATTTTTCCCCCTCTCCTGATAACCTCGCCAGGAGAGGGGGATACAGGGGGTGAGGTTAATTAAGAAAAAATATCAGGCCATCATCTTTGACCTTTTCGGGACGCTGGTTAATATCTTCTCCCGCCGGGAGTATGAAAAAACGCTGGCGGATATGGCCTTGATTCTGAAAGCTCCGTACGAGGAATTCGAAAAAGTCTGGTATCGAACGGCCGGCTCACGCTCTATCGGCGTATTCCGCACGCTCGACGATAATATCGAATACATCTGCCGCGAGCTCAAGATAACCTTCACGGAGAAACAGGTAAAGCGCGTCAGCCAGGCCAGGTACAAATTGTTCGCCGATGCCCTGACGCCTAAAAAAGGCGCCCTGGAAACGTTGACACAATTGAAATCATCCGGCTACAAGACCGCGCTAATCAGCAACTGCTCCCCCGAACCCCCCTTACTCTGGCCGGGCACGCCCTTCGCGCCGCTATTTGACGTGGCCGTATTTTCAAGCACCTCGGGACTACAAAAGCCCGACCCGCGCATATATCAACTGGCGGTGAATAAACTATCGGTAAAAGCAGAAGATTGTCTCTATATCGGCGATGGGGACGGCAACGAACTGACTGGCGCCGCGCAGGTCGGTATGCACCCCGTGCTCATCCGCAATCCTGAGGAAGACAGACAAAACGTGATGCGTACTAATTATCAGGGCGAAGACTGGCGCGGCCCGGCAATCTCATCATTAAAAGAGGTCTTAGACCTGGTGAAATAACAAACAGGATAGCCGGAGATAGACCCTTTCAACTAATAAACCTGTCTAAATTCAAAGCTATTTCCAGCGTCGCCACGACATTTACCAGTACGTGCATGATAATCGTACTCCACAGCGACTTTGTTTTTAAGCGTACGATACCCATCACTATCCCCAGGACAAGTATCCACGCCAGGCTATAAAGGCCGTACTGGAAAGAATGTATCAATGCCCAGATAAGCGCCGTGATGCCTATCGCCCCGATAGCGCCGAGGCGCGATTGGCGGAAACCTTCAAATAAGAAACCGCGAAAGAAAACTTCTTCAAACGCCGGGGCAAATACCACGACGGCAATCCAGAATAATACCGGCCAGACACTCGTATCGTAAATATCGAACATTATTTGCTCATTATCGGTCTTCCCCAGCAATATATTCAGTCCACCGGATAAAACCATGAATCCGATATATATCGCCACGACCAGCAGGAAACCCCTGACGGTAATCTTGTTCAAACCCAGGTATTCTATGATACCGGCGCGCTTGTGCACCCTGATAAATATAATAATTAGACCGACACCTATTACTCCTGAGATAATCGTAGCGATAGACTGGAGCAGCCCCTGATGGCCGGTCAACATATCCATGATTGAATTGAAAACATCTTCGTATTCCTGATTAGAAAACAGCTCAAACCGGGAAAACGCAATCGCTATTAAACCAATAATCACCACCACCACCTGAACGATAGTAAATACGACCAGAACCACCGCCCCGAATCCGGCCGTGGCCCAGCCGCCCCAGACACGCTTTTCGGCAGGCGGAGCTGGTAACTCGGGGTTTATGACGGTAATATCGTTCATCTTACTGCGCAGTATTATATACGAGTGCAGCAGGTAAGTCACGTATTGAGGCAGAATTGGCCTTGAGACGCTGATTGTACTAAAATATACAGATAAAACTGAAGGAAGGCAAAATGGACAGGGCGATAACCATTGGCATTATCGGTGATTATGACGAAAAGAAAACTTCTCATCCGGCCACCAACAATGCCATCCAGCATGCCGCCGATTATCTTTCCATCAAGGCCAGCGTTACCTGGCTGCCGACGTCCTCCTTCCTGACCGAAGATGGGCAGCCGAAGCTGGGACAGTTCGACGCCCTCTGGGCGTCACCGGGGAGCCCCTACCGGAGTATGGAAGGCGCTATCGAAGGAATACGGCTGGCGCGTGAGATGGGCCGCCCCTTCATCGGCACCTGAGGGGGCTTCCAACATACTCTGTTAGAGTACGCGATTAATGTAGCCGGAATAAAGGGTGCCGGCCACATGGAGATTGACCCGAACACCCCTCATCCCCTGCTGGTGCTCGCTGCGTGCCCGGTGGATAACCGCCCGGCCGGCGTGCCCAGGCTATCGGGACAACTGAAAATCAAGGTAAATAAAAACTCATTAGCCTTCCGCATCTACCGGAAGACCGAGGTGGCTGAGCCATTTACCTGCAACTATGAGCTGAACCCCAACTACCGGGGGCAACTGGAGGCAACCGGCATGAAAGTCAGCGGGACCAGCGCGGACGGCGGTGCCCGGATTATCGAGCTTCCCGGCCCCCGTTTCTTCATCGGGACGGGCTTCGTGCCGCAGCTGGCATCCGAACCGGGGCATCCCCACCCGCTGATTGGCGCTTTCCTGGAAGCTGCTTTAAAATATAAAAAGAAATGAAAATCATCCACTTCGCTGACCTGCATCTGGGCATCGAGAACTACGGGCGCATCGACCCCGCTACCGGGCTGTCCTCGCGCCTCAACGACTTCCTCGCCGTATTGGATGAGCTGGTTGATTACGCCCTGGCTGATAAAGTCGACCTCGTCCTTTTCTGCGGCGACGCTTACAAAACCCGCGAGCCCACCCAGACGCAGCAACGGGAGTTCGCCCGGCGTATCAACCGGCTGACGACCGGCAATATCCCTGTCTTCCTCCTCGTCGGCAACCACGACATGCCCAACGCCATCGGCCGCGCCACCACCACCGAGATTTTCGATACTCTGGCCGTGAAAAATGTCACCGTCGCCAGCCGCCCCGGCACACATAAAATCGAGACTAAAGGCGGCCCGGTACAGATAGTCGCCCTGCCCTGGCTGCGGCGCAGCGCCCTGCTCAGCCGGGAGGATTCCAAGAACCTCAACCTCGAGCAGGTCAACCAGCGGTTACAGGAAGCCTTAACCCAGGTCATCGCCAGTCAGGCCGCCGCCCTCGACCCCTCTTTACCATCCATCCTGGCCGCCCATGTCTCGGTAGGCGCGGCCAAAGCCGGCTCGGAAAGCATGATGGCCATCGGCCAGGAGCCGGTGCTTCTCCTTAGCAACGTCGCCCTGCCGGCGTTCGACTATATAGCGCTGGGTCATATCCACCGGCGCCAGGTGCTCTCGGAAAATCCGCCGGCAGTCTATGCCGGCAGCCTGGAGCGCGTTGATTTCAGCGAGGAAAAGGATGAAAAAGGTTTTTATGTAATCGAGATTGAACGAGAGGCCGCAGGACGGAAAGTCTCTTACGAGTTTCACCCCGTCAAAGCGCGCCGCTTTCTCACTATTAACATCGCCCTGGAACAGGCCGAGCCCGATCCCACCTCCAGAGTTCTCGGCATTATCACCGGTCAGCAAGAAGCCATGAGGGATGCCATCGTGCGCCTGAACTTGAGTCTGCCGTCCCAATTAGACGGGCAACTCCGCTATAACGAAATCCGGGAAGCCCTGAAAGAAGCCCACTTTTTCACCATCGCCCGGGAGATACAGCGTGAGACCCGCCTGAGGCTGGGCAACCGCACCGCCGAAGAAATAACCCCCCTGGCCGCCCTGAAAGCCTATCTGGATTCGCAGCAAGTTCCGCCGGAAAGGCAGAAAGTATTGCTGGAATACGGGGAGAAGCTGATAGGCGGTTCAAAAGAGGGTTAGCGCCCCCTCTTTCTATTTCCCACCCCTATTTATTTGACAGGAGCGGAAGCCCCCGGAGTTGGAGTAGAATAATTGTCCTTAGCGTCCCAGTAAAATAGAGAGGTTATCACCGCTACCGTCGTTACGGCTATCGCCGAGAAGGTGTACATCGTATCAAAACCGAATTTCGGATTCTGAATGAACCATCCCATGATAGGGGCAAAGATAGCGCCCGTATACTGCATCGTGGAATAATAGATACCAAATATGGTGGAGCGGTTTTTAGCCGGGGTCTGGCTCATGACAAACACCTCGGTAACCGGCATCCGGATGGCCATGTTCAACCCCATGATAAACAATATGGCATAAAAACCGAATCCCATGGTGGCCGACTTAAGACCGAAGATAACCAGGCCGCTGATAATACTGGTGGCAATAACCACCTTGACGCTACCGATACGGTCGGAAATCCAACCACCGAGAATAGGACCTCCGATGAGTCCGGGGATGTATAATATAGATATCAGCATCGCCGCCCTCGGCTCGGAGACTGTCTTTGGCAAGTCCGCCATCAGCACATCAGACATATACAGAGTTAAGAAAGCGTTAACCGACATGCCCGCCCCGCCGCCCACGATCATCATCACCAGATAGGCTATCAGCCGCCGCTTGTATCCCGGTTGGGGCGGCTTTTCACTGGCTATTCTCTTCCTCGCCGCATCGGCATGGCCTTTACCTCCCCGCTGCGTCAGGTAGATATAGAATATCAAGCCGAATATCGCCGTGGGAACCGCCAGTGCGATGAAAGGGCCGCGCCACCCAAACCTTGGTAAGGCAGTCATAATCAGACCGGCAATAATCGGCGCGACGAAGAAGCTTGAATTTCCCCCCACGAGGTGAAAACCCAGGGCCCGCCCGCGCTGTTGCGGCTCTACCGAGGCTAATATCAATGGCGTCGAGGCCGGATGATACCCGCCAGTCATCAGTCCCATCAATACCAGCAAAACCAGCAGCATGATGTACGTCTGCGAAAGACCGACGAGGATACCACCTACCGCCACGCCAAGTGTGCCGACGGCAATCAGTATCGCCGGCTTGATGCGGTCGGCCAGCCAGCCGGATGGTATCTGCCCCGCCCCACCCGCCAGGGCAAACGACGTCGTCACCAGAGAAGCCTGCACATAGCTCAGCCCGAATTCGGTGCGGATAGCGGGTAAAAGCGGGCTGGGCAGCGCCGTCAGCAGGTGATGGCCGAAGTGGGCCATGATAAACCACGGGAGAGAAGTCCACATGAAAGAGCGGGGTTTACGTTCGGGCTGTGAAATCGGCGTATCCTTTCGAGACCATCATCCGCCGCGGTCGGGCGGATTTTGGGGTATTATCGTACTGTGATGAGATAGATTCCACTTTTATTATAGATGTTAAAAGAACAAATTACAATGATTTGTCACTCTGAGCCCTTCGGCTGCGCTCAGGGTTCATCCTGAAGGATTCTCCCTGAAGGATAAACTCCGCGAAGAGTCTCGTAGGGAAAGGTACGAGATTCTTCAGTCGCGGAGTTCACACTGAGCGAAGCGAATGTGCTCCTTCAGAATGACAAAATGAATCAATTTCTTAATAAGGCTATTGACAAATGCATTATGATATGTTACGATATATCGTAACATATTTAAAGGAGATACAATATCATGTTTCGCAGGCAATTTTTTCAATTCCCGCCGCACCAGCGTGTTTTTGAGAAAGGCGACCTTAAATATATCATCCTCAATCTTGTCAAAGATAAACCGAGCCACGGTTACGAGATTATGCGCGCCCTGGAGGAATCTTTCCACGGCTTTTACACCCCCAGCGCCGGCAGCGTCTACCCTACCCTCCAGATGCTCGAAGACATGGGATATGTCGGCTCTTTAGAGCGCGATGGCAAGAAGGTCTATACCATTACCGAAGAAGGCAAAAAATTCTTGAACGAGCGGCAAGAGGTCGTCGATAAAATTAAGGGCCAGATGAAAGACTGGTGGGGACCGCATAAGTCCGAGGATTTTCACGGCTCCATGCAGGAGCTCGGCAGCCTGTGGCAGCTCATCGGCCACAGGCCCTTTCGCCCCGGCACAGAAAAATGGGCCCGTATTAGAGAGGTTATTGCCCGCGCCCGCCGGGAAATAGAAGATATCATCGGCAAAGACTGAAAACCAGTCAGGCCAGCTCAAAATTCCTCAAATATCTACTTGCGCGGCGGCTCTTTCTTGCGTACATCCGGCTCGCCAGGTTTCGGCGCTCCGCCCAGGGCGGCGGAACAGGCATCTGCGTAGCGCCAGGCGGTACGGTAGTCCATATTGTAGATAGAGTTGCAGGTCACCTTGACCAGCGCCGTCGCTTCCGGCCGCATGTTGCCGATCTTCCTGGCCAACTCCCTGGCCCCGTCCATCATTTTGGTCGCTGGAAATACCTGGTTGGCGAAATTGATGCGGTGGGCTTCTTTGCCATCGATAAAGTCGGAGGTACAGATAAGCTCGATGGCCTTGGCCACCCCTACCCGCCGCGATAAATTGGCCGTCACGGCGGCGCCGCCAATCCCGCCCATATTTTTCATGTGTAAATCGCCAATCTGGGCAGTTTCCGAGACAACGATAATATCGCAGGCCAGCGCCAGTTCCAGGCCCCCGGCCGAACATACGCCATCGATGGCCGCCATCGTTATTTTAGGGCACCTGGCGAGGTTATCCCAGAAAGCGCCGTCTCCCTTTCTCTCGCCGGTGACGATGGCCTGCATGGCGGTCAGGAGGGGCAGCGGGGGAAGAAATCCATTTTCTCGAATATCTTTGAGGTCGGCCCCGGCACAAAAACAGGGCCTCCCATCCGGCCGCGGCGCTCCCGTGATAATCAATACATTGACTTCATTACTCTGAGAAATCTCGTCGATGACCCGGCTTACCTCTGCAACCGTTTGCCTCCCTATGGCGTTCAAACGCTCGGGACGGTTAAGGGTAATCACACCATAACCTTCGTTCTTTTCGTACTTGATAGCTTCATACGGCATAAAACATCCTCCTCTTTACTTATGTTTTAAATGTGGACTGCCTTGACCAGATACTGCTCCGGTAATTCAAGACGTTACCGTCATATCGATGGTGACAATTTTCCCAATTTTAGCTTTCCTCTTCATTTCAATAAGTTTAGCCCTTTCCGCAAACCAGAAAAGGGTCATTATAGTCTTTACCTGCCCCTTTTCCATATCGTCACCCAGCTTAAGGTCGGTGGCGCCCAGTCCCTTCAGGACAACTCGAATGTTGGTGTCCTCACTAGCGCTGGCCTGCAACGGTATACGCCGGTACCTTTCCACAGAACGGAAAAGCGTCTGCAGTGACTCCTGGTCTCCTTTTTTTACGTCCTTGCCCAATATCACTTTAACACTGGCGAATTTTACCATCTCGGTCCTCTCTCTCGGCCCCCGCACATCAGGATGAGCCAATTTTCATTAGTCCGGTTTCGGGAGTCCCTTTAATATTATTTATTGACCTCAGGGGATACCAAAAATATCCTGGAATCGCTCCAGTCAAAGACCATATGCACGTCGCTCGTTTCATCTTCCGGGAAGTTCCAGAGCGAGACGAACTCACAGACGACACCGTGGGTACTTATCGGATGGATAAAGAAGAAATAGTTCCCGTTACCCTGGCCCGTGTTGAGTAACGGCTTGGGGTCTACCATGTCAAAGCCGGCTTTCTCCCACTGTCTCCAGAGCTCGTGGGTCTGGTCACGCTGGACGTGGAATATGATGTCATAGTACATGACTTCTTTGCCCATGCGGGCCAGCGTCCGGCGGATGGAACCCTCCGGGTTCAGCGCGTGGTAGACGCTCAGCTTGCTCCTGTTCTCAAACTGGTACATGTGAGCAATAAACTGATTGCCGCGTCGGTCATCGACCGGCGGCCGTTCCCCACCCTCTCGCAGACGCGCGGGTCGCGAAAGGACGTTGGACCAAATTTCCGTCTGTTTTTCAAAATCCAGGACCGAGACGACCGGAGTCTTTAAATCCACTCTCGGCCGGATGATTTTTTCTTTGATATTCATCACCTCGAATCTCTGGGGGGTGTCATGATAAACCACTTCCGGCCACATCTTTAAGGTATGATAGGCCTTGGTGGCGAATTTGACCGGCACCCCTTGCGGCCCGCCTTCTTCCAGCCAGAACACGGCCTCGCTGAATTTACCGAAGTAGGTGGGTTTGGAAACCGGCCAGCCGTTAGTTTTGAACTGCTCGTAAGTCCTCTCGAACTCGTCCTGCCCCATATGCAGTTGAATGTGATGAATACCCTGGCCGTATTTATGGAAGAACTGACCCATGCGGCCTGTGGTGCCCCGCGGCGTGAAAATAGCGAGGTTCAGCGGACTGGATTTAAGCCAGTACCCGTCCACGGTCTCACTGTCATCTTTCAGTCCCTTCAGCTTGATTACTTCGGTGACGTTGTTGGTCCCGATTAGTTTTAAATAAGTAGCTAAAGCCGCATCGGCGTCTTTTACCACGATGTTTATGCTGGCTAATTCCATTTATCCAACTCCTTTCTTATTAAAGTATTTCTCTAATTATGACTCACATTCATTATAAAGAGGCTCGCTCCAATTGACAAGCCGAGTTTATTCAAGGTATGATTTTATATATAAAAATCAATATTCTAAGTAGAAGGAGGAAATCAATGGACCTGGGTCTTAAAGGAAAAACAGCCATTGTCACCGGAGGCGCCTCTAATATCGGTAGAGGCATTTCCCTTACTTTAGGCGCCGAGGGCGCCAACGTCGTCATTGCCGACCTTGATGAGAAGCAGGCGGAAAAAACCGCCGCCGATATCAAGGCCGCCGGGGGCAAGGCAATGGCCATAAAGGTAGATTTAACCAGGTACGATGAGGTGGAGGCAATGGTAAACAAGGTTATCAATGAGCTAAAAGGCGTGGATATCCTGGTCAATAACGTCGGCTGGGATACGTTCGCTTTCTTCGTCGATACCAAGCCGGAGCTCTGGGACAAAGTTATCACTCTTAACTACAAGACCATGCTGAACTGCTGCCGGGCCGTGCTGCCTGCCATGATTGCCAAGAAGTCCGGCAATATCGTCAGCATCGCCTCCGACGCGGGCCGAGTCGGCCAGCCCCGGGAATCGGTCTATTCCGGGTGCAAGGGGGCCATGATTGCCCTTACCAAGACGCTCGCCCGCGAAAACGGCCGCTTCAACATCAGGTTGAACGTGGTAAGTCCCGGCGGGACGCCTCCGGCCAGCGGCAGTGATGTGGGTGAACTCAGCATGCACCACGGCCGGCCACCGCAACCGCCGCCCACCCCGGAACAGATGAAAGAAATGCAGCGGCTGTACCCCATTAACCGCACCGGCACCGCCGCGGATGTGGCCAATGCCGTGGCTTTCCTGGCATCCGAACGCGCCAGCCTGATCACCGGCCAGACCCTCAGCGTCAGCGGCGGATATACGATGATATAAGAGAGCCTTTCTTAAAAATCAAACAAAATATTAAAAGGAGTCGATACTATGGCATGGACTAAAGATTGGACTAAAGTAGAAGGGTTCTGCACGGACCAGACCATTTACGAGAAGAAATACTATCACATGGGCGGCGTCGCCCGGATAACGCTGGCCAACACCAATCCCAAGGGGCTCAACTTTATCAGCCCCAGGGGGATGAGTGAGATGTGCGCCTGTCTGCGGGACGCCCGCCTGGATGACAGCATCGGGGTGGTGGTCCTGACCGGGGCCGGCGATAAGTCTTTCTGCGCCGGGGGCGACCTGCGGGAAGAGGGGTCCGAAAAGAAACCAAACGCTTTTAACCAGATGACCGATGTCCACCTCAATATGAGGCTGGTCTTAAAGCCCATCATCGCGGTGGTCAAGGGGTATGCCATTGGCGCCGGGCACCACTATGCCTATCACTGCGATTTGACCATCGCCGCCGATAATGCCATCTTCGGGCAGGTGGGCCCCCGGGTGGGGAGCCCGGCCAGCGGCACGGATGTCGCCTACCTGGCGCGCATCATCGGGCAGAAAAGGGCCCGCGAGATGTGGATGCTCTGCCGCCGGTATACGGCCCAGCAGGCCCTCGCCTGGGGGCTGTGTAACGCGGTCGTACCGCTGGATAAAATCGATGAAGAGGTGGAAAAGTGGTGCCTGGAACTCCTGGAGAAGGTGCCTACCTGCCTCAAGGTGGTCAAGGCCAGTTTTGATGAAGAGCTGGAGATGATGCCTCACCACACGATAGACTACTTCCCCACCCTCATCAACCCCAGGTATTTCGGCGGGCCGGAAATGCGGGAGTCCATGCAGGCCTTCCTGGAGAAAAGGACGCCTGACTGGGGCAAGGTCAGGGGCAGGCCGGACGATTTTAAATCGGACAAATAAATCAAATCGACGGGCTAGTTCTATCAACCGACCTTTATCCGGATAGGATTAGCCCGTTTATATCATAATCTAGCCGCCATCCACGCAAATCGTTGGTGCGACAATTTCAATGGCGGCATTAGTTGCTTACATTGAAATTTCAAATTCACCCTCGTTTGACAGCGTGATGGGATGTGGACTACAATAACCCTCGGTCAGTAAAGGCTGGTAAATGCCTTTCTCCGCCCGAGCATTTTCAATGAAAGAGTAAAGAAAAACCAAAATCCCTTATGCCAATACGGAACATACGCACTTTTGAATCTCTGGGTCTCAGGGATTACCGTTTACTCTGGGCGGGACAGCTAAGCACCTCCATGGGCCTCTGGATGGACCAGGTCACCCGTACCTGGCTCATCTATAGCCTTACAGGCTCTTCATTACAGTTAGGCTTCGTGAGCGCCGTCCGGGGGCTGCCCCTGCTTATCTTTGGTGCGGTGGCGGGGGTAGTGGCCGACCGCTACGGGCGTAAAGCTCAACTTGTCATCGCTCAGGTGGTCAATGCCATATTGAATGTAATCCTGGCTACGCTCGTTCTAACCCACCAGGTACAACCGTGGCACGTTTATGTCACCGGTTTCCTCGCCGGGACCGTACAGGCCTTTCAGCAGCCGGCCCGCCAGGTACTGATTAATGACCTGGTAGGCGATAAACAGCTTCTCAACGCCATTTCATTGAACTCCGTGGCTTTGAACCTGAGCCGTAGCGTCGGCCCGGCTTTAAGCGGCGTCCTTATCAGCGGGCTCGGCATAGATATGTCTTACTATGCCCAGGCCTTCCTGTACATTGTGGCGACGATATGGACGGTACAGATAAAAATCCCCGAAACGAGACAGGCCACCGTTTCCACAATCATATCGGCTGACCAGTCATTCTTTGCCAGCGCCAGAGAAGGTTTCGCCTACGTATTCTCCAACAAGCTCATCCTGGCCCTGATGGTGCTGGGGCTGGCCCCTATAGTCCTGGGGATGCCTTTCATCAGTTTAATGCCGGTTTTCGCCGTTGAGGTATATGGCGGCGGGTCTCAGACGCAGGGCCTACTGCTCACCATGGTCGGTGTCGGGGCCGTCCTTGGCGCCTTAATCATAGCCTCAATGGGCCGGCGCCAGGGGAATGGCAAGCTCCTGATGATAGGCGCGGCGGGCTTTGGTTTGTTCCTGGTATTGTTCTCACGTTCACCGGTATTGTGGTTAGCGGCCACGTTTATCCTGCTGGGAGGCCTATTTAATAGCGGCTTTACCACCCAGAACCAGACTATCATCCAAACACTGGCCCCCGCCAGGTTGCGCGGCCGGGTGGTCGGTATTTATCTGCTTGACCGGGCCTTAATGCCCTTCGGTAGCTTGCTGGCAGGGGTTTTAGCCAATTATTTAGGGGGGCCGTGGGCGGTCACGGTCATGGGGCTATCCTGTGTCCTGGTAGTGGTTGGTATCAGGGTCTTTGCCCCCGGTATCTGGCACCTGAACCTGGAGCTGTATAAACAGTCGCTGCAAGAAAACAGGGACTATTCGTGATAATATATGAAGCCGACGATAGGAATCGAACCTGCGACAAGATGTCCCTGAACGAGCGAAAACAAGAACCATTTACCGCCTGTTTAACGTGACTTCCTTCATGAGCCGTGAAATATCATCGATTTCCTCGAGTTTTAAAAAAGCCTGAACCGCCCTCTCTATTTTATCGCTGCGAAGAACCCGGGCCGCATTGTGCCGGAACTTTTCGATGAGCTCGTCGTCGGTCATGGCGGCCTCCGTACCGACCGTGCCCCGGGAATACTCTTTTTCCGAGGTGAATGTTTTACCTCTGGCAACCACTTCGCATCGACTGGGAGGATTCGAGGAACCCTTCCCGGCTGGCTTGCGATACTCCTCCCAGGTAACCTTGTCCATAAACCGCAGTATCTCCGGATTTGTCATGGTCGCCGCATCTACCCATTCCGGGCCGGTGCTTACCCGGTACGCCGCCACGGCAAACATGTAACGCGGATTAAACTGGGCGTCGGATATGGTTTTTATTTCCTTATTTCCGTATAAAGGATGGTCCATGCCCACCCGGCCGAAAATCCTGACGCTTTCTATTTCTTCAGGCTGGAGATTATTTTTCTGCAGGATATCGTAGAAGCAGTCCAGCGCGCCGTGAAACAGGGCGCAGCAGGGGTAAGGTTTATAGTGCATGCGGTAGCTGTAAAGCCAGGCCTTGCCGAGGTCCGCCGTAATCTTTTCCGGACGCCATCCCTGGTAACCGGCGAAGTACCAGAATCCATTTTCAGGGTCGTCGAGCTGGGTGATATCACCAGTATAGCCCATTTCGGCGTAGAGTACCGCCGCAATGGCGCCCGTGCTTTGCCATCCCGGTACCCCGTATTTCGTCGTCCAGCGGTGCCCGGCCGAGCCGTAACGGCCGTGGGTCAGGACTTTACAGAGGTGACCGGCAATGCCGAGCGCGTGGGCCATTTTCTCCTCGTCCAGCTTTAAAAGCCTGCCGGCGCCCGCCGCAGCGCCGAAATTAGAATAGGCGTTTCCGGTGCGTCTCAGCTTGAGCGGCACCGGAGCCTGGGCCTCGGCGGGGTCGATGACCTGCCGGAGCACCGCCCGGGCCAGTCTCGATGAGATTTCCAGTCCTATCGCCGTAGCCAGAATAAGGTCCTGGCCGGAGGCCCCCGTGCTTTCGGCCACCGCCAGGATAGCGGGGATAACGTAAGACGGCTCATTGCCGCCGGCTATCATCGCCGTAAAATCCAGGGCAAACATCAGTTCTCCGTTGACCATCGCCGCCGTGGAGAGTGCCACTTTAGCACCGGTGCCAATTATCGATGCTTCCTTTAGGCCGCCGTACCTTTTAGCCAGAGCCAGATTCATTTTACCTTTATCGGTAGTCAATGCCGCCAGGGCGCAGCCGATTGTATCCAGAAGGACCAGTTTGGTCTCGTGGACAATAGATGGCGGCAAGTCTGCCCATCCGGTCGCCACGGCGAACTGCGCCAGTTGCCTCATAATGGTGTCTGCGGGCATATTCTTTCCCCCCTTTTTATATTCTGGTAATGGGTCATATGGAGTACCCCGATTGTACTCCAAGCGGGTTTGACTGTAAAGGATAAATCGAATTAGAATATAGGTCACCAGAAGATAATACATACCTGAAGGACACTAAGGAGGCATGAATGAAAATTACCAAGATTGAATGTATCCCGGTACAGTTTAAATACAAGACTCCGCACCATATGGGAGCCGGCACCATACCGGCCTCCGAGCCGGTCATCGTAAAGATTCATACGGATGAGGGCATTACCGGGATAGCTGAGGCCGGCCATACCTCACTGGGATATATCGGCGAAGGCCAGGACTCGCTGATGAGCATTATTAACGAATGGTTTGCGCCCCGGCTTCTCCTCGGGGCGAATCCCATGAACATCGAAAAACTCACCGTGCAAATGGACCGGATGACCAAGCACAATAACCAGGCGATTACGGCGATTGACTTCGCCCTGCACGATTTAGTCGGCAAGAAACTGGGCGTGCCCGTCTACCAGCTTCTGGGCGGGCTCTGTAACGAAAAGATACCGCTGGGGACAGTGATTACCTACGGGCCGCCGGATGTCATGGCGGCAAAAGCTATCAAGATTAAAAAGGCCGGATTTAAGAGCATCAAGCTGAAAGTAGCCGCTAACGACCCGGCCAAGGACATCGAGAGTATCAAAGCGGTGCGGGAAGCCGTCGGCGATGATTTCAGGCTGGGGATGGACGCCAACGGCGGCTGGGACTATTACCAGGCCCTGACAGCTTTGAAGAAAATGGAAAAATATGACCTCTTTATGTTCGAGCAGCCGGTGCCCTACTGGGACATCGACGGGTTGGCGCGCCTCCGCCAGAAGGTAGGCATCCCGATATGCGCCGACGAGTCCACCACCGAGCTGAGCCACCTGCTGGAAATTATCCAGAAGAAGGCGGCTGATGTCCTGTTCCTCAAGGTGGCCAGGGTTGGCGGGCTATGCAAGTCGCAGAAATGGGTAGCCATCGCCAAGGCGGCGAATATTCCGGTAATGTGCGGCTGCCTGACCGGCTCCGGATTTGAGGCCGCCGCCCAGGCGCATTTTATTGCCGGGACCGAGTGGATGGGACACATCGAGCATGAGAACACCGGCCCCCTGACCCTGCACGATTGCTTCGATACGGTCAGCACCCCCATCACCGACGACCTCGCCAAAAAGCTCCCCAGGTATGAGAACGGTTATCTCTACCCGCCCGATGGGCCCGGCCTGGGAATGGAATTAAATGAAGAACTTATGCAGAAGTTGATTACTCCGGGTAAGAAGCCGACCGTCGTAGAATATAAAAAAGGTTAAAAAAACGGTATGGTAAACCCTGTCAACGGTAAAATGATTGTCGAGGCACTGGCCGGAAATGTCCTGAAGACACGTTTTGAGGATATTGAACCGGCCACCGTGGACAACACGAAGAAACGCATCCTGGACGTAATAGGGTGCGCCATCGGCGGCGCCGTAGCCCCCGGCAATGCCGCGATGGTCAGCATAGTCAAAGGCTGGGGAGGTAAAAAGGAGGCCACTATCCTGGCCTACGGCGTCAGGGCGCCCGCCCCCGATGTAGCCTGGGCCAACGCCATTCTGTGCCGCTCCTTCGACTGGGAGCCGCTGCTAACCGTGGTAGATGGGAAGAGATATCCCGGCCACACCAGCGGTACGACCGTCTCCACCGCACTGACGCTGGCGGAAAGCCGGGGAGTCGACGGCAAGGAGTTGATTACCGCTTTAGTTGCCGGCGACGATATAGCGGAAAGGATTTACGCGGCGGGCGGTGAGCCGTGGAAAATGAGCCAGGCGAGCCGCCAGGGCCTGGGCAAAGCGCCCATGTTCGACGCCTGGGGCACCTCGCCCGCTTTCGGCGCGGTGGCCATCGCCGGGCGTTTGCTCGGCTTGAATATTTCTCAACTGCAAAATGCCTTCGGCATTGTCATTAATATGATTTCCGGGGCTGGCGGCGGCCTCTCTGACGGCGCGACCACTTACAAGTTGAGCCAGGGTACCTCCGCCCGCAGCGGCGTCCTGGCGGCCCAGCTGGCTAAAGCGGGCTGGACGGGCGTTAGAGACCCGCTTTTTAGCAAGAATGGCTATTATAACAATTTCACCACCGGCTGTGACTGGCCGGAAATCCTGACGCGCGACCTTGGCAAAAAGTATTACGTCGAGCTCCTTTTCAAGCCCTATCCCGGCGGTCGGCCCACGCACACCTGTATCGACGCGGCGCTGGCGCTGGCGCGTAAAAACAATTTCGATATAAGCGCTATCGAAAAGGTCGTGGTGCGTTTGTCTCCGCCCATGCGCTACGCCCACTATATGAAGCCGTACAAGGTCGGAGACTACCCCACCGGCGACGCCCTCTTCAGCTATAAGTACGCCACCGCCACGGCGCTGTGGCGGAAGAAAGTTACCGCCGAGAACTTCACCGAAGCGGCGATACGCGACCCCGGAGTGCAGGCCTTGATTGGTAAAATAGAGCTGGCGGCGGATCTGGAAAAAGAGGACGGCGTGGAAATCGAGGTGAGCCTGAAAGACGGCCGCGAGTTATCCGCCTACGTTCGTGAAGCGACGGGTGAAATCCCCCATCCGCTTTCATGGGAGGCCCTGGTGGCTAAATTCATGGGCCAGGTGGATTTTTCCCGTACCGTCAGCCGGGACGACGCGGAGAAGCTCGTGGAAATACTGGATAGGCTGGAGGATGTAGCTAACGTCAGAAGGATAATGAAACTGGCCGTAAGAAAGGAAAAGAAGTGTCCTTGACCCGTCCCGTAGAAATCAGCACCTTATATCTTCTGTGTTTAAACTTCTTCAAAGTATCTTTTAGACAACATCTTTGAGTTGGGTGTGGGGGTAGGAAGGAGATTTGGTAATGGGTGTTATTGAGCAAGACCGGGAGCGTTACCGGAGAATCTTCGGGGAAAGAGATAAACAAAAAGATTACCAGGTTTATAGCCTGTGTTCTCTCTGTTACAACGAGTGCGCTATCCGGGTCAGGGTTCTTGACGGTAAGCCGGTGGCCGTAGAAGGTGTTCCTGAGAGCGACCGCGGGGCTCAAGGGGGGCTTTGTGCCAGGGGCGTAACCTCCATTATGTACTAGTATAATCCCAACAGGCTCCTGTATCCGGTTAAAAGGACTAATCCGAAGAAAGGGCTTTATGAAGACCCGGGATGGCAGCGCATTTCCTGGGAAGAAGCACTTGATGTTATTACCGATAGGCTTATCGCGGCCAGAAAGAAAGACCCGAGGTCGGCGTTTTTCGCTTTTACCCCCGGACCTACCAGGCGGTATGAGAGCCAACGTGTCATTTTACCGTTTTATGATGGCCTTTGGCGGCA
>CAZXYV010000010.1:0-14983 GCA_964645025.1 uncultured Dehalococcoidaceae bacterium
AGCAGGCCTAAACTAAAATAAATTATCCAGGCAGGCAGGCCAAGGGGCTGGTTGAAAGAGGGAAGGGCGCTGATATCCTGGGGCGGTGGAGAAGAAGGAGCAGGCTTGATCTGGAGTTGGGACGATTGAACCGGCAGGGGCGCGGTGGATATGGCGGAGGAAGATGACGGTATCGTCTCGGGGGGGTTGGCCGGGGATAGTACCGGCAATACCGGCGGCGGTTCGGCTGACTTGACCGGTGCCGGCTCGGTGGTGAAGACGCCGGTAGAGCTCCAGGTGCTGCTGGTGCCGCTGCTAACGGCTCTGACCTTCCAGTAATAGGTCGTCTGATAATCCAGGCTGACATCGCATTGCCAGACATTGGAGGGGACGGCATATTTTTCCGTCCGGATGATGGCAGGATGGTCAAAATCAGCATTGGCGGCCACCAGAAGTTCGTAAGTAGACGCCCCGGTTATAGCAGTCCATTGAAAGGACGGCTTGACCGGCACGCCACTGGCGCCGGCAGAGGGGCTTTCCGGCTTGAGAGTAATGACCTCGGTATCGAGGCCGGTGGTAAATGACCATTTCTCTGACCAGGGGCTGAGGACGGGCGCGCTGGCCCGGACACGCCAGTGGTAGTTGGTGGCCGGTTCGAGGGACGGCAGGCGTACGGAACTGGCGGAAGTGGTGCCTTCGAGCGAGGCGGGGACGGAGGCAAACTCGGAACTGTAGTCACACTGCCACTGATAGCTCGTGGCGCCTTCCAGCGTTTTCCAGTCGATAATAATATTCCTGACCGTATGGTCGCTGAGGCTACCGATACCGGCCGCTTTATTGACCGGTGAGGCCTGCGCTGCCGGCGCGGTCAGAGTATCGTAGAAAGTCAGCAGCCTGGGCCCGGTAGTATCAATCGACCATATACGGTGGTCGCAGACCCAGAGGCCTGCCAGTTTTGTGCCGGTGGGGAGATAGCGTGTTACCGTTTCGAATTCCGTGCTCGTGGCCGAAGCCGGGAAAAGACACCGTTCCATGCCGCCGTTAACGCCGGAGTTGGCGGCGTATAGCGTGCCTTCGCTGGCGATAGCGAGCCGGTTAATTGTCGCCCCGGTGGGCAAAGTGGCGTCAATGCTTGACCATTCCTGACTTGTCGCGATGATGAAGCGGTTGATGCCGCTCGTGGCGTTATCGCTGGCGGCGTAAACAGTTCGGTTTTTATTAAAGCGCGGGTCGAAGGCGATAGCGACCGAGCCGGCCAGGGGTGGCAAGGCAGCATCCCGGGGGAGTAGTTGGAAAGAAGTACCGTTATCGGTTGAGAGATATACCCAGCCGTTGGTATTACCGGCCAGTAGGGTGCTGTCCTGTTGATAGAAAGGCGAAATGGCCAGGGAATTGAGGGATTGATTGCCCACCGGCGTTCCTTCTTGATAAACAAAACCGCTATTGGTGGTCAGGTAGACAACACCGTGGCTGCCATCGTAGCTGCCGATGAAGAAGGACGTATCGTTGATAATGGCCCAGGTGTCGATAGGGAAAGCGGTGCCCGTAGCGGGGTCACGGGTCAGGCGGCAGCGATAGCTCTGGCCGTCATCGGTCGATTGCCAGACAGCGGGCTTGCCGTTGCTTTCCCCGGCGACGAATATCGTCTGGTATTCAACACCATACCGGGGTGGGAGACCGACGAGATTCAGGGTATCCACGCTTCCCGGATGACCGGTGAGTATCCTTTCCCAGGTATTGCCGCCATCGCGGCTGCGCCAGAGGCTATGCCTGCCGCCGAAGGTGAGCATGAAAAGCGTGTTATCCACAACGTACCGGGGTGAAGGCGCCAGGTCGGCTATCGTGTCGATGGTGGTGTCAATCAGACTGAGCTGGTTCCAGTTTACGCCGATGTCCCGGCTCAGGGAAAGGGCGCTGTTGGTACCGCTGGTGGCGGCGTATACCCGGCCGGTAGTAGCAAAATCCGGGGCCGTAAGCAGGCAGACCACCGCGTCGCCGGACGGCTCTTTGCGGGTCCTTGTCCAGTTCAGGCCGCCATCGGTGCTGGCGTAGGTCCGGGTGCTGCTGGCCTCACCGGCTATCAGGATAGCGGCCGGGTAATTACCGGTGGCCGTGATTCCGGCGATATCGATGTTATTCAATCCGTACTTCTGACCCGTATTGAGGTCAGTCGCCGTGGAGAAGGCCGGTGCTGCAGCGTAACTTATTTTATAGACGTCTCCGCCACCGGTGCCGGTGGCAATGGCTACGAACAAGACGCTGCTCCCCGAATCGGGGTCGGCATTGTAGTTACGGGGGAAGGCAATCGTGGCCGAGCCGGCCAGGGCGACAGGTGTTAGCGGAACGGTATTGTCGCGGTTCAGCCTGGCGCGGCCTGAAACCGTGTTCCAGCCAGAATCGCCGGTCTTACTGACGATAAAGGTATCTGTCTCATTGGTCGTTACGGCGATGAGTTGCCGGTCGGAAGCATAGCTGGGTGAGAAGGCGGCGGCATAGACATCATAGTTGCCGACATCTGTGTTCACCCATGTGGGGATGATATTCGCCTCATCCAGGACGTAGACGCCGCCGTAACTGGAATTATCGGTGTCCCTGACGGCGACGGCGATGATGCTCTCGTTGAGACTGGTAACATCTAAAGATGTAATTACTTTATGTCCGGTCCCCGCACCGCCGGGGTTAGCCGGCAATGCCACAAAAGTCCTGCCGCCGTTTACGGACCGGTATACTGCCGACGTAGTGGCATAGTATATCTTGTTAGTATCGCGGGGTGATACCGCAATATCGATTATGGCATCCCGGACATTACCGATATAAGCCCAGCTAAGGCCGCCATCGGTAGACCGGTACAGGGTATAGGTCAATCCCTGGACGCTGGCATAGAGGATACCATCACCGGCCAGGGCCAGGTGACTTATATTGGAACCGCTGGCCAGCACCCAGTTGCCTGCCTCGCCTCCGGCGGGAATATTGACTCTGGTCCACCGGAGCGGTTCCGGAGATGCTGCCACCGGGTACATGCCGCAGATAAGACTGAGAAATACAGTCAGCAGAAAGAAACGTGAAATACGAGTTGTCAGGCAACTATTAGTCGTAGCGAAGTTGGACACATGGCGAATTCTACTCTGAAAAAGGCTTTATGTCAATAGCTTTTCGCCAAATTATTAGTTGAATCTATCCAGTCCATGCCGCCGTTAGCGCCGGAGTTGGCGGCGTAAACAGTTCGGTTTTTATTAAAGCGCGGGTCGAAGGCGATAGCGACCGAGCCGACCAGGGGTGGCGAGGCAGCATCCCGGGGGAGCGGCTGGAAAGAGGTGCCGTCATCGGTCGATTGCTAGACGGCGGGCTTGCCATTGCTTTCGCCGGCGACGAATATTGTCCGGGATTCGTCACCGTACCGGGGCGGGAGACCGACGAGCTTCAGATGTTGTAGGTGGGAGATTATAGGCCTATAGTCTACTTTTTCTCCCCTAAAATGATTATCTGGTTTCGCCAGGGGGCATAGATATTGGTCATAAACCTGTAGGCGACATGAAGAGGGTTAAGGTCGAGCTTCCTGCTTTGTTCAGAAAAGATGATAGGAAGTGCAGGGTAAATGGTTTTGATAACTCGGAACCCGGTTTCATTGAGCAATGCTCGCAATTCTTTCGTATCATATTCTCGCATATGGGTGCCGCCAAAGCCATGCCGAGCATATAGGCGGGTTTGCAATAGTGAGTGGGCTTGCCTGTAATCGTGGAGAGACTCAGGAAGAAAAGGCTCATCTCCTGGAGCACTAAGCCGCTCAATAATACGTTTACCCTGTAAAAAGCGAATTCGCCTATATAGTGAATATAGATTGGGTGTAGTAAGAATAATCTTCCCCTGTGGTTTCAGCACTCGTCTGATTTCGTAAAACAACCTTTGCGGCAGGGTAAACAGGTGTTCGATTAATTCGCAGTTCATGACGATATCAAAGAAATCGTCCTCGAAGGGAAGATCATCAGAAATCAGATCACACATGTTAAAATGTATCCCGTATGAATTTAGACGCTCAGCGATGTTGGAGCGATGGTCGAGAGCATATACATCATAGCCGAAAACTTTTTTAATCATGATACTTAAATGACCGTATCCGGTTCCTATATCCAGAACTCGAGACTCTTGATTTATGTCAGGAACCAGTTTTAGCGTGGCTAGGTATCGTAGCCGACCAATATTAAAATAGTCATTATCTATACGGGTCGCAACGATGTCCTCTAGGTATTTGATGCCTTCGGTAAGGCTATCTTCTGTTCTTTCAATCGTAGTGATGTTTGCCATATGGCGAATTATACCCTGAAAAAAGATTTATGTCAATAGTTTTTCGCCAAATTATCGGTTGAATCTATCCAGCCTTGCATTATATACTGGAGTCGGGGAAACCCTGCGTAGATGATTAATCATGAAAACTGACATAAACGAGATTGATGAAGGTACCGGCTACGTCGGTTACCGGGAAGCCTTCGATATTATCGGCGCTAACGTCCGGCCGGCGGGAGACGAGGAGATTTCCCTGAATTTATGTGTCGGCCGGATAGCCGCCGCCGACCTGGTGGCGCTGGTGAGCTATCCTTCGGCGGATGTTTCGCTCAAGGATGGCTTTGCGGTTAAGTCTGCTGACGTGGCCCATGCCGAAAGGCGAAAGCCGGTACGTCTGAAGGTGGCTGGCTCCGTATTCGCCGGGGTCAGGTACGAGGGGCAGGTGATAGAAGGCGGTGCGGTAAAGATATGCTCCGGTGCGCCGATACCGGCCGGGGCTGATGCCGTGGTTTCCGGCGAGTTCTGCGAGGAGATATTACCGGGAGAGGTTGATATTAAAGCTGACGCTGGGCCGGGGCGTAATATCCTGCGTACCGGTGGCGAGGTGGAGGCGGGGATGGCCATCGTCAGGAAAGGGGAAAGGCTTTTACCCGGTTACCTGGGACTGGCGGCGGCGGCGGGCATAAGCCGGGTAAGGGTTTACCGCCGGCCGCTCGTGGCGATAATCGGTGTCGGCGATGAGGTGGTGGCGCCAGGGGAAAAGCTCAATCCCGGCCAGCTATACGCCAGCAACCTGGTTACCATGGAGGCCTGGCTGGCTTCTTTCGGTATTTCCTCAGTTGCTTCCGTGATTAAGGATAATGAGGATGCTATCAAACAGGAGTTGCTGAAGCATCGGCACGGCGTTGACGCTATTCTGACCAGCGGAGGTGCCTGGGGTAGCGAACGCGACCTCGTCATCGGGGCGCTGGAAAAACTTGGCTGGCAGGAGCTGTTCCACCACGTACGTATGGGGCCGGGTAAGGGCATCGCCTTCGGGTTATGGCATAACCAGCCGGTGTTTTGCCTGCCGGGCGGGCCGGCCAGCAACGAAATGGCCTTTTTACAGCTGGCGCTGCCCGGGCTCCTGCGCATGGGCGGTGAAATCAGGCATCCTCTCCAGACTGTCCCCGCGAGACTTACCGAAGACGTCAAGAGCCGCCACCGGGCGTGGACGGAATTCAAGGATGCCGTTTTAACCCTCGATGCCAGCGGTAACTACGCCGTGGCGCTGTATAAAAGCCGGAGCCGTTTGCAGGCGATTGCCAGCGCCAGCGGCCTTATCTGTATTCCGGAGGGGAAAGAATCACTAAGCAGGGGAGAGGTGGTCTCGGTACAGATACTGGCGCCCCGGCTGGACGATTTATAAACTACAGCCTTTCCGTTAACCCTCTTTTTATCAAGCAGTCTTTCAAGCAACCTTCTATTATTAACACACGGCTTGATACCCGCTATCATATTGAAAATGAGATTATTTACCCTATCCCCTTAATCCCCTTGCCGAACAGATAATCGGCTCCCCCTTGGGACGGGTAGCCACTTGAGGTAGGTCTATTATTTCGGTCGGTATGTGACCCCTGATTTCAACCCTGTCGTTGTAAATGTAGACCCTGATGTTTAACCGGTTAAAGATCTCTCTTATATTCCTCCACATTGTATCTCTTGTTATCTCCAAATTCCAATTCGACTCCGGCCCGTCCACGATACTCATGGTCATGCCCAACTCCGGTATTCTAAGGGTATCCGGCGCCTCGACGACGACCCAATTTTCGAGCCCGGCTACTTCACCAGGAGCATCGTGACCCACGATCCAATCTTCCGGGAAGTCGACCGTCTTTACGCCAAGCTCCGTGAGGAGTATCCTCACTGACTCGGATTTGAGTGTCTTTTCCAGAGAAGCTATCGCCTGGTCCAGGTCACCTATTTCACTCCTGTCATCCGGACTGAGGTTGTCTCTGGACCTTAGCAGGTCCTTTTCGATCCTGACGGCATCCTGGAGCTTCTTCTGGTAAGTTTCCCTGGATATGGCGCCGTCGGCAAAGCTCAGTCCCAGTCTTTCCTTTTTGGCAATTATAGCTTCTAGCTTCTTATCCACCGAGCTGGTACCTTGATACAGGTGTTCCCGCCTCTCTTTCAATTCGGCGAGGCTGCTCTGCATACCTTCCCTGAGAGTTTCACTGTCGGTCAGTACCAACTTGAGCCGCTCCCAGACGGCCCCCTCCAGCAGGTCGGCTTTGATACGGGGCAGCTTGCACCGGATAGAGCCGTCCAGGTGTGTGTCCTTATATCTTCCCGAGCAGCTGTAATAGCGGCGCTCGGAGGCATCTTTTTGCTGGCAGCTTAAGACGTGCCCGCACTCGCCGCAGACACACCGCCCCTGTAGCAGCCAGTTATGAACCGTCTTTCTAAATTCGCGGTACGAGCGGCGACAGCCCGTAACTCATTAAAGGCTGCTTCAGCACGCTCACGCTGCCCGGAACCAAGGAGGACACCGCCCATCATTATTAATGCTTGTCCGGAAAGAAAACCTTTCGGTCTGACCGGTGAATTCACAACCAATTCTTCAACGAGTCGTATCCTCTCCCGGGTATGCTGCGGCGCTGAGCCATAATGGGCAAAATACATTGCAGCCGACCAGAAAGCACCCCGGTCACCGAGACGGCGGGCCAGGTCAAGTGCCTTAGCAATAATCCTCTGTCCCATCAAGTTATCGCCTGTGAGGTATTTCCTGAGTCCAAGTAACATATCAGCCCAAGCACGCTCGGCGTTATCAGGACTGGCATACCGATCGATACGCTCCACCCACCGGGCGCCCTGAGATTATTAATAAAAAATTTATAGCCTGATCTAGTTTCACGCCATTGATATGTATACCCAGAAATGTAATCTTAACATCCATACTTTTATATTTGACTTCAAGTATATATTAGTTATACACTAGTGCGAAAATTAATAAAATTTATATTCGTACTGCGGTATAAAGTAAAGTAGACAACGGATACATCCATTTATTTCAGATTATTATCGAAAGGAGGTCAAAAATAATAGGAAACCCCAACAATCATCAATAAAAATTCTATAGTCTGTCTATTTTAGACTATTTTTAAGAAGGAGTATTAATGAGAAGACTATTATTCATCATATTATCGGTTATAATGCTGGCAAGTCTGAGCTTGGTCGCTTGCAGCAAGGAAACCCAGACGACAGCTCCGGCAACCACCACGGTGGCACCGACAACTACAGTAAAAACAACCGCACCGACAACTACCACTGCGCCGGCCCCCACGACTGTATCGCCGGATGCCGCCAAATACGGAGGCACATACAAACGGGCCATGGCTGCAGGTCCGTCCAGGCCTATCGGTTATCCGGCGGAAGCCTCTAACGACTCAAGTCTCTGGGCCTCCCCCATTTTAGACAGGCTAATAAGAATTGACCGAACGGGAAAAATCATACCAGAACTGGCGGTCTCCTGGGTACCTGCCGCTGACGGTAAATCTATTGTCATCGGATTGAGAAAAGGCGTCAAGTTCCATGACGGCTCCGATTTTAATGCCGCGTTATGCAAGTGGAACCTTGATATGCAAATCGCGGCGAAAAGGACGACTGAATGGACTTCAATAGACGTAGTCGACGACTATACCATACGCATTAACGTCTCTCAATACAAGAACACGATGCTGTCCACCCTGGCGGGCGGTCTGACGCAACAGATATCGAAAGCATCCTTCGATAAAAACGGCGTGGAATGGGCCAGATGGAACCCGGTCGGCACCGGGCCCTTCATCTTCGTATCTTACGAGCGAGACTCCAAAATGACATTCAAGAGAAATCCCAGTTACTGGGATACAGGCAAGCCGTATCTTGATGGCCTGGTAGTAAACGTTATCGCTGACGAAACAGTACGTAAACTGTCATTCCAGAAGGGCGATATCCAGCGTTTTGCAACTTCGGGAATCAACGCTCAGGAACTGCAAAAAGCAGGTTACGAAATGGTAACCGAACCGGGAGGGACCTATTCTTTAATCCCGGACAGCAAGAACAATGCCTCCCCCTGGGCCAACATCTATGTACGCCTGGCCGCCTCATACGCCCTCAACCGTGAAGCGCTGGCCAAAGCCCTGGGCTACGGCTTCTGTCAGGCCGCGTATCAGGTTTACCCCGGTTACGCGCAAACCGCTATTCCCAACTTGGACAAGCAATATTATGACCCAACCAAAGCCAAAGCACTGCTTAAAGAGGCCGGTTACCCCAGCGGCTTCAAGACCGTGATGCATCCTTTCTCGGTAATCCCAGCAGACTATTCCTCCGCAGTAGCCAACCAACTCCGCGAAGTGGGTATCATTGTAGACGTTGATAAATGCACCGCAGCCAAGTATACCGAATACCGTTATAGCGGCTGGTCTGACGGCTTGATGAACCATGGTTTAAATTCCTATTCGAATTTTGCCAGCATGAGTGATTACTGGCTCGGCCTGCAGTTCCCAAGCGTAAAACTGTCTGCTGGATTAAAAGAGGGGTTAGACGCGGCGGCACTCACGAAAGAACCCGACCCTCAATTGATCCAGGCAGTAGTCAGGGTAATGTACGATGACGTCATGGTTATACCTTACATTGAAGAAAGCCGCATCACTTTCCTCCAGAAAGGCGTCCATGATCCCTGCACCAAGACCTTTTCTTTAAATGACTATATAGATAAAGAGGTCTGGCTAGAACCAAGCGCCCGCTAGCGGTCAAGGAATATAAATAGAGAGTATATGAATTTATTCCGGCAGTTGCGCCGTTCAAGCCATCTGCCGGGATGTGGTGAGTTTATAACTGAATAAGTAACAGCCTGCAATGTAAACCCAGAAATAATGGCTTTAGTGAAGGAGGCCTATTTATGGCTATGAGTTCGGTAAAAACAATCAGGGAAAAAGCCCGGGATATAAAAGTTTGCCGGGAGGCTGACGTAATCGTGGTAGGTGGTGGTCCGGGGGGAATCGGGGCGGCTTTAGGCGCCGCCAGGAACGGAGCAGATACGGTTCTCGTGGAAAGGTACGGACACCTGGGAGGGATGGCTACCGGAGGACTGGTGACCATTATCCCGAACCTGAGCGACGTTAACGGGAAACGGCAATTCGGCGGTATCTGCCGCGAGTGGATAGACCGGCTGGATAAACGGGACGCGGCGGCTTCTCCTAAACTGGAAGACCTCGGTTCCACTGATAAGAAGATAGTCAGCTATTACATGAACAAAGCCTTTTTCTACGTCCATGACGGGGCGATAATCGATAGTGCCCTGATTGACGCCGAAATGCTTAAATATACTTTGAACGAGATGGTCGAAGAGGCGAAAGTTAAGATATACCTCCATTCGTGGGGCACCGAGGCTGTTATGGATAACGGCAAGGTGAAGGGTATCATCTTCGAGAGTAA
Source organism: uncultured Dehalococcoidaceae bacterium (assembly GCA_964645025.1). GTDB lineage: Bacteria > Chloroflexota > Dehalococcoidia > Dehalococcoidales > RBG-16-60-22 > Fen-1077. The sequence goes on from CAZXYV010000010.1 coordinate 9,718, forward strand.
GTCAGGCCGACAGGCAATCCTGGGAAAAGTCATTATTGATTCGACCGGAGACGGCGACCTGTTTCCGTCCGCCGGCGCGGAATTCGATGCCAAAATCGATCCCAAGCTCAGAATCGCCAATTTGTCCCTGACCTACTGGATAGCCAATGTTGACCTTAAGAAAGCCGAAGATTTTAAAAATTCAAATCCGGAAAAATATGTTGAGCTGCAGCAAGAGGCCGAGAAAGCCGGCGCGCACCCCCGCTATATTAAAAGCAACCTGAAAGACGAGGATAGCCTCGTCTGGTTCCACCCTCGCTACGCCTGTTCCAGCCAGATAGACGTGGAAGAGCTTACGCGCGTCGAGTTCATAGGCCGCAAGAAAATGATGGCTACCTACGAGTTCTTTAAAAAATATATACCGGGCTTCGAGCACTGCTTCGTGGTCCTCACCGGCCCGCAGCTCGGGACCAGGGGCGCCCGGCGTGTCATCGGCGAATATATGGTAACTGAGAAGGATAAGAAGACCGGCGAGGTCTTTAAAGATACCATAGCCGTGTTCCCGGCCAGCATGCGCCCATCAGAGAAGCCATACGTTTATCTCCCCTACCGCTGTCTGGTGCCGCGTGATGTGGACGGGCTGCTGGTGGCCTGCCGCGCCTTTTCCTCGGACCAGATTATCAACACTCAATTCAACCTCATCCCGCACTGCATCGCTCTCGGAGAGGCGGCTGGTGTAGCGGCGGCGCTGGCGGTCAAGGCCGGCGTCGAGGTCAGGAAAGTGAATGTCAGTGCCGTTCAGGACCGTTTGCTTGCCCAGGGGGTATTAATGCCGGGCGTAACCAGAGCCAAAGTAAAAGTATAGAGGATTTTTAAGTTTTTTCGATCTGTTACCAGAGGTATATCATCGGTGTTACGACTAAAGAGGGACGAGGGTCAGTTCACTACGAATTGATATGGGAAATCCCAGCTTATATGCTTTGCATTGGTAAGGTCTTAATTTTATCCGGAATCTATTATCATTTCAGGAGATAAAATATGGTAAAAGGTCCATCAACCAAAACAATCATGGAACCAGCCCAGGAAATTAAGGTGTTCCGGGAGGCCGACGTGGTGGTAGTCGGGGGCGGGCCGGGAGGTCATGCCGCCGCTGTAGCCGCTGCCCGAAATGGCGCCAAAACAATCCTGATTGAAAGATACGGGCATCTGGGCGGCATGGCCACCGGCGGCCTGGTGACCCTCATCCCCAACCTGAGCGATATTTACGGCAAGCAGCAAATTGCCGGCCAGACCCAGGAATGGGTCGACCGGATGGACAAGAGGCAAGCTGCTGATTACCCGCCGAAAGAGCTCTGGGGTTCCAAGGACAAGCAAAAACTGAAAGAATGGTTCAGCCGTTCTCCCTTTTTCACCCGGCTTGACACGTTGATTTACAGTTTACATTTTGACGCCGAGATTTTAAAGTGCGTCCTTAACGACATGGTCGAAGAAGCCGGCGTCAAGACCATCCTTCACGCCTGGGGCACGAAGGCAATTGTGGATAAAAACGAGGTACAGGGGATTATCTTCGAGAGCAAGGCCGGCAGACAGGCCATACTTGCGAAAATCATCATCGACAGCACCGGCGACGGTGACCTGTTGCCATCCGCCGGGGCTACGTTCGATACAGATATCGATCCGACCCTCCGTATCGCCAAGCTTTACCCTGTCCTACTGGTTCGGCGGCGTCGATATCAACCGAGCGATAGATTTTCAGAAAGGCCAGCACACAAAGTATTTGGAACTCATGCACGAACTGGCCAAACAGGGCGGAGACCCTAATTTCGGTAAAACCTGGCTGAAAGACCAGGAGAGCATAGTACATAAATACCCCCGGTTCGCTTGCTCCAGCCAGATAGATCCTGAAGAACTTACCCGCGTTGAATTCGATGGCCGGAAAATGATGCTGAAAACCTATGATTATTTCAAAAAGTATATCGCCGGTTTCGAGAAAAGCTTTATCGTGCTGACATCCCCGCAGATGGGCACACGGAGCAGCCGCCGTGTCCACGCCGATTACATGCTCACAGAAAAGGATGTCGTGGCGGACAGGGTATTTAAAGATACCATCGCCATTTTCCCCGATCTCGACCGCGGCGAAGAATCACTTAAACACCCCAATATCCATATTCCTTACCGCTGCTTAATACCACGCGGTGTAGAAAACATGCTCGTGGCCTGCCGCGCTTTCGGTTCGGACCAGCTTGTCCAGAACTACTTTAACCTCATTCCACACTGCATCGCTTTCGGCGAGGCCGCTGGAATTGCCGCCGCGCTCTGTGTAAAAAACCAGATTAAAATCAGAAATGTAAATATCGAAGAATTGCAGGGCCGTTTATCCAAGACGGGCGTACCGCTACCCGCGATCAAGAAGAAAGCGGCTATATAGTTAAATCACCGGACTATTAAAATACGAGCGGCAAAGTTTTTTCGAAAGTTTTATCTTTTGAACTATATGGTTGACCTTAGCGGGTTTAAACCTTAGGCACCCGTGGCCTGCCCCCAATAACGGTACCACTTCTAAAGTCGTTACCGTCGGTTCTTTAAAACACTTCCCCCTCGCCCCGAAATAATCAGAGAGAGGGGGTTCTCCCTGAAGGGATAAAGGGAGAGAGGGCAAACTAAAAGTCCCTGGCTTATCGTCCGGCTACTATCTCCGGATAAAAAGAGAGAGCCCCGACATTTGTCGGGGCTCTCTGTCCTTCCTGAGAAGGTTGTCCGTCAGGTCAGTGTTAGACCGAGCGTCTGGTTCTGACAATCAGGACGATGACCGCAATTACCAGGATGCCACCGATGATGATGATTGCCCAGATGTAGGTAGGAGCAATCTGCTCAACGGCAGCCGGTTGGAGGGTAATCGCAGGTACTGGAGATGCCGGCGGGATGGTGATGGTCGGGGCCGGGACCTGTGTAACCACTACCGGAGGCGCTGCTGTAGTAGCAGGCGCCGGTACGGCTACGATAAAGTTGGCCGCCGATGACCAGTCACCCTGGACCGGTTCCAGAGCTCTGACTCTCCAGAAGTACTGCTTGCCCTGTTCGAGTTTGATGGTGACGGGCACCAGCGTACCGGCCGAGCCAGGCGTATCGGTGAGGACAGTCGTGCCGAAGGTCGGCGTGGTGGAGAGCTGGAACTCGTACTTGGTGCAGCTGGTTACTGGCGACCAGGAGAAGGCCGGGCTCTGGCTCGCGATAGTAGCACCATTGATTGGTGAAAGGATAGAAGGTACGGCTGCAGCTACCGGCTGGATGGTGAAGGAGCGGGTCTCCGACCAGGCGCTGCTTATCGGGGTGTTGGCCCTGATCTTCCACCAGTAGGTGCTGCCGGGGTTGAGGGTGTAGCTGCCGCCGGCAACGTTGATGGACATATCGGCTAATGTCCCGTCACCAGCGGTACCGGTGGTCGCGATAGAAGTGGCGATGATGGTATTGAAGTTGGCATCAGAGCCAATCCAGACATCGTAAGAAGTTGCCATAGAAGGCCGCTTCCACATCAAGGATAGGGCCAGAGGCAGACCGGTGATGGAGTTCGTCTGGACCAGCGCCTTGTCCGCCGGGGCGGATAGCGTCGGTCCGGTCAGGGCTAGAGTATCGTCGAAGTAGCGGGAGCCATAAACACCAGAGCCGCTAGGATAATTGAGACTGGTCATCGAGATACCCCACAGCGTTACTTTGCCCGTGCTGGTGCTGGCTTTTATGGCATAGGGTGTCCGGTTAAACACGTACCAGGCGGAAGAACTGTAGCTGGTGCTGGTATATTGAGTTCTCCATGCCCCTTGCGGGAACGTTGTCCCAGCGATGGTGGGGGAAAGGGTGCTGTTGAGCATAGAGCAATCAGCGTTGGCGCTGACAGCATAGAGTACGCCGCTCGCGAGCACCAGGCCGGTAGTAGTTTCGGACCCGTTCGCCGGGAACGCCGAGGCCAGGTACATGTCCCTGAATTCCAGGGTCGGGTTGGCAGCGCCGATTTCACAGCGGTAGATGACTTTGCTGTTAGCGGTGGAGGCAAAGATGAAGTTGCCGGACTCCAGGCCGGTCGCCGCTAGCTGCACGTTGGAGCCGCCAAGGACGCCAAACAAGCTCTTGGTCCAGGTGGTGCCGCCGTCTTTGCTGTAAATTATGCTGCCGGTGGAGCCGCCTACAATCAGCTTGTTCTCGCCGAGGCTGAGTATGGAGTATATGCTGCCAGAGGTCATCGTGGTGTTCACGGGTAAGTTCCAGGTAAAGCCGTTGTTGATGCTCTTGTAGACTTCAGCACCGTTGCCGAAGTAGACGACATTCGCGCTCTCGACCGCCAGGTCGGGGATAGCTTTCGGGACGTTCATGCGCTGCTGCCATCTGTCGATGCCGCCATCAGCGGAGTAGTAGAGGGTGGTATAGTCCTTATCGGCGGCGTAGATGACATTAGCATCAGAAGCGATGCCGCGCAGGATTAAGTCGACAGGGGCGGTAGAGTTGGCGGCGTTTTCCACGCAGAGCACCCTTTGCATGGGGGACATGCGGAAAATGGAAGATAGACTGCCATCACGGACGGACAGGTACCACGTGGCACCGTCCGCAGATACCAGCATGTCATCCAAGTTGGTAAGGCTCATCTTGATAAGGCTGAAGTCGTTCCAGACATTGCCGTAGTCCAGGGATTTGGACAAGGCCGCGCCGGTGCCTTGCTTGCAGCCGAACAGCGTCGCGCCGGCGAACTGGAGCAGCACCTTATCATCGGTGGCGGCATCCACGCCGATTTTCTTCAGGGTGCGGGCGCCTATCACCGTAGGAGAGTTCGCTAGCGGGTCGGAACAATGGTAAACGTTGTTGGTGGTATAAGCGCCGGCCGCCAGGTTCGTCCCATCGTACGCCACGCTGTAGACACCTGCGGTATCGAATATATTGCGGGCCGCGGTATTATCGCGGCAGCGCCATATACCGCTGACGACGTTGACGGTATCATTACTGGAAATCGAAGCGCCGACGAAAGCCATACGCAGGGTCTCGTCGCCGCCCATATAGTCGGGCCCGAGGGCGACCGAGGCTTTAGTCACGCTGAATGAATAGGCCGGGTCAGTCGCGGCTTCTACGGTCACCGGATACCCGGTGGCGATCGTGGTGTCCCATCCGAAGGAGTTGAAGCTGAGGACGTGGAGAAGCATCGTGCCGTTCTCGGAGCCTCCATAGGCCTGCTCAGACAGGGCGACCGCCATGTAGTCCGACGAGAAGTTGGGCGAGAAAGCCAGGCCGACGATGTTATCCATCG
>CAZXYV010000010.1:15083-17780 GCA_964645025.1 uncultured Dehalococcoidaceae bacterium
GAAGTGAAAGTAGTGCCGCCGTTCACGGAGATAGCGACACCTACATAATCAGAGGCGTTAGCAGAGGCGTCAACGACGACCACGACATTGGCATCATCGGGGGCCATCGCCACGAAATCGATGGTGTCGATATCAGTATTTTCGGCCTGTCCCGCGACTCCTCCGGTAGGCAGCCGGGTGGTGATAGGCGTCCATGAGGTGCCGCCGCCGGTGGATTGTAACAATGCGGTACTTACAGCGGCATACAAGGTCTTGGTATCAGCAGAGACTGCATAGTCGTAAGTGGTGTAGCTGGTTACTGCGTTGAAGGTGGTGCTGGGCCCGCCGGTCTTAGATTCCCATCTCAGCGGGTCAGCCGCGGAAACCGGGGAGGCGGCCACGAACAGGCTGGAGAGGATGATGACGACCAGGCCAACACCCCAGAATCTTTTAATAAATTTTTTCATCGACTTTTATTTTTCTCCTTTAGCTTTTGAGCTATTTTATGACATGTCCCCACAAATAAGTACCTTGCTTGCGGGGATATATTCCCTTATAAGCGGTTGTCAGAACACTATAGCTCTGTTCCCCTTGCGGGATATCAGCATGGCATCACCTCCTTTACAAAAGCATACCTACTCCAAGGTACACTTAGTACATAGTGTAGCACAAATACGAAATTTGTCAACCCCTTACGAGGCAAATTTACATAATTATTTATGAAGTTTCGTTACTTTTTGTCACACCCCGTATATAGCGTATACAGAAATAATACTGTAAAAAAGTTAATCAATTATGAAGGAAGGGAAGGCGATAGGCTATTGTCATGGCGAGTCCTCGCGATGACGAATGATATAGCCAGGACGGGGCTTAATCCTTTCGGTTGAGGCGGGCGGTTAAATCTTTTAAAGGTACGGTTTCCTGCCGGGCGCTGGCCATATCCCTCAGCGTGGCCGTGCCGGCTTTTACCTCATCCTCGCCGATAATTACGGTAAATCGTACGCCGAGGGCGTTGGCCTGCCTGAGCTGGGCTTTAAGGCTCCTGCCGCCCGCCGCCGCCACGGCGCTCACGCCCGCCTGCCGCAGGTCTGCGGCGAGCTTGATAGCTACGTCCCGGGCGGTATCACCCAGGGCGGCGATGAGGACCTGTAGCGGGGGCAGGGCAGGTACATTGATGCCCTGCTTCTTGAGGTTGAGGATTACCCTCTCGATGCCGATGCCGAAGCCGATGGCGGGAGTCGGCTGGCCGCCGAGCTCGGCGATAAGGTAGTCGTAGCGCCCCCCGCCGCCGATGCTGCTCTGGCTCCCCTCTTCCTCCGGCTGGAACTCGAAGACGGTGCGGGTATAGTAGTCCAGCCCGCGCACCAGGCGGTGGTTCAATTTGAAAGGGATATCGAGCCGGGTGAGATATTGCCGCAGCCTGGAAAAATGCTCACCGCACGGCTTACAGAGGTGTTCGGTACTCGCCGGGGCGGCGTCCGCTATCGCCTGGCAGGAAGGCTGTTTGCAGTCGAGGAGGCGCAGCGGGTTTTTTGCCAGCCTTGTTTTACAGTCGGCACATAGTTTGTCGGTGTATCCGGCATAATAGTCTTTCAATATATCAAGATAAGACGGGCGGCAGGTCCTACAGCCGATGCTGTTAAGCTGTAAAGACAGGCGGCTCAGTCCGAGCGATTTATAGAACCTCCAGGCTACGTCGATTACCTCGGCATCCAGGGCAGGGTCTTCATCGCCGAAAGCTTCACAGCCGAACTGGTAGTGCTGCCGGTAGCGGCCGGCCTGGGGTCTATCGTAGCGGAAAATAGGGGAGACATAGTACAGCTTGACCGGCTGCGGGAGATTGTGCAGACCATGCTGGATATAGGCCCGGCAAACCGCCGGAGTGCCCTCCGGTTTCAAAGTCAGGCTGTTGCCTCCCCGGTCATCGAAGGTATACATTTCCTTCTGGACAATATCGGTGTACTCACCGGCGCTGCGGCTGAAGAGGCCGGTGTCCTCGAAGACCGGCGTATCAATACGCTGATATCCGTAAAGCTGTGTAATATCGGCGATGGCTTTCTCCACATAGCGCCAGTGGGCCTGTTCCTCCGGAAGGATATCCGTGGTACCGCGCGCTGCCTTGTACAATTAAAAGCTCCTTGGGTTTTTCTTAAAGCTAGAATACAGGATTGGCACTCTGTTTGTAAAGTCAAGCATTTTACACGGTTGTTTTTTTGATTTATACTGAAAAGTAACCATATATTTATGTTAACAAAGGAAAACTCGATTCCAGTATACCGGATTTGGATGGGTGGGTATGGAATTCAGTAAACTTCTGGAGAAAGCGAAAAGCTATCTCCCGCCGGAAAAGATAGGGGTGGTGGAGGCGGCGTACCAGTTCGCCGCGGAAAAGCACCAGGGTCAGGTACGCCTATCCGGCGGGCCTTTCCTGGAACATCCGCTGCAAACGGCCTATATCCTCGCCGAGCTGCAGTTTGATTCCAGCTCGCTGGCGGCCGCCCTGCTGCACGATATCCCTGAAGACACCGGCCTGCCCATCGCCGAGATTGAGACACGCTTCGGTCCGGAAATAGCCAAATTGGTTGACGGCACCACCAAGCTCGGCAAGGTCTCGCTCGCCACCTCCAGCGCCGTAGCCAGCGCCACCCAGGCCGAAAACCTGAGGAAGATGCTCCTGGCCATGGCCGAAGACCTGCGGGTGGTCTTCATCAAGCTGGC
>CAZXYV010000011.1:0-8132 GCA_964645025.1 uncultured Dehalococcoidaceae bacterium
AGACAAGAGTGCCATAAAAGTTGCAGACCTGACCTGGGTGGAAACCAATGTCAGAAAGGCCATGATACCGATTTATGAGTATTATAAAAAGCGGTTGCCCGGGTTTGAAAACAGTTATATCTACGATAGCGCTTCGCAAATCGGCACACGGGGCAGCCGGCGGCTGGTGGGTGAATACGTCCTCACCAGAGAGGATGTGAAAGCGCATAAGAGCTTTAACGATATCGTGGGCATATTCCCGCAGGGTGTCCCGCTGGGCATGACGCCGGAAGGCATGCCGAAAAACGTCGGTCTGCCTTATCGCTGCCTGGTCCCGGCCAGTCTGGATGGCCTGCTGGCGGCCGGACGCTGCTTCTCATCCGACCAGGCGGCTAACACCATGTTCAATATCATTCCTCACTGCGTGGTCATGGGACAGGCGGCCGGCACGGCGGCAGCTCTGGCGGTGAAGAATAAAGTAAAACCGAGAAAAGTAGACTATAAGGCGTTGAAGGCGCGGCTTATCGCTCAGGGCGTGGCTATACCATAAGCTATCATCCTGGCAGCCATCTGGAAATCAGGTCCTCCGGTTCTCTCCAGAATGGCAACCTCCTGAGAAGCATGAGCCCTGGGATGCTGCGTTTTAGGCACGGGAATTCGGGGATATCATGAAAAGCGGTTCGATTAATAAAAGAGATTATGACCTGATCGGGTTACTCAACCAGACTACGGAGACAATCTTCCGGGCCAGGCAGAAAGAACTGGACCAGTATCATATCTCCACCAGCCAGGGCGCCGTTTTGTTCATTACCAGGGCTCTCGGTGAAAAGGCCACGATTTCCGAGATATCACGCTGGCTATTGAGAAAACCGCACACCGTTTCTGAAATCGTGAGCCGGATGGAGAAGAAAGGGCTGCTTAAAAAGACCAGAGCTCCCAAGCGCAAGACCATTATTAAAGTTACGCTAACGCCTAAGGGGCTGGAAGTCTACCGGAAGTCAAAGAAGCGTCAGTCTTTCCAGAACATCATCTCCTCCTTATCTTTGCAGGAACGACGTCAAATGGTATTATACTTACAGAAACTTAAAGAAAGTGCGGTCAATGAGCTCAGGAGTCAGGATGAAATACCCCACCCCGGCTATTACTAGGATATAAGAGATGAGTATTCTTGATAAGCTAACCCGATATTTAATCGAGACCGACTACGAGGCACTGCCGCCGGACGTAGTCGAGGTTACCAGGATGCAGATACTGGACACGCTGGCCGTCACGGTGGCCGGCAGCACCTGTAGCCTGGCCGGTGAAATGAGCGGCCTGGTCGATATGGTCCGGGACTGGGGAGGCAAAGAGGAGAGCACCATTCTGGCCTTCGGCGGGCGTGTGCCCGCCCCCAATGCCGCCTTCGTCAATGCCGTTTCTAGCGTGCGCCTGGACTTTGATGATACCCTGGTCACCTGGATAAACCTCCACTCCTCGCGGGCCATCGTGCCCACGGCCTTCGCCATGGCGGAGCGCCAGGGTAAAATAAACGGGAAAAAATTAATCGCCGCCGTGGCTTTAGGTTATGATTTGGCCTGCCGCATCAAGCAGGCCTCAGGGTATAACGCGGACTCGGCGCTCAGATTTACCTCCAACTTTTTCGGCGCCGCGGCCACGGCCGGCCTGATTCTGGGCCTTAACGATGAACAAATGAAAAATGCCCTGTTCCTGGCTTTCCACCAGATGAGCGGCGCCGGCAGCACCGGCGGTGGGGGTCTCGGCTCCGGAGCCGGCCTTAAAGGATTGAGCAATGGGTTTGCCGCTAAGGCCGGCATTATCAGCGCCCTCCTCGCCGAGAAGCGATTTACTGCTGAGGCGGACTTCCTCGACGCTAACAATAAATACAACTACTATCAGATGTTCTGCGGCGGAGCCTATCTTCCCTGGATACTCACGTTAGACCTGGGCAAGGTGTTTGCAGGCTCAAATACCAGCCTGAAGGAATATCCCTGCTGTCACGGCCAGCATGCGGCCATCGAGGCGGCTTTAGGACTGATGAAAGAGCATCGCCTCAAGCCGGCAGACGTGGCGGAGGTGACACTGCGGCTCAGCCCCGTGGATTATGCCCTGGCTAACCCGCCGGAGAATAAGCAAAACCCGCAGAACATTATCGAGACTCAGTTCAGCCTGTGCTGGGGAGTGGCCAGCGCCATCGTCTATGGCGAGGTGGGGATAAAGAACTTCTCTGAAGAAGCCCTCCGGGACAAGAGGGTGCGCGGGATGGCCCGCAAAGTCTTTGGAAAAGTTGATATGGGCATGGCCCGGGAGCAGGGCTTTCCGGCGGCGGCCGTCGATATCAAGACCGGCGATGGCAAGGTATTTTCCCGGCAGGTTGACCATCCGTTCGGTACGGTAGGCAACCCGATGCACCTGGCCGACGTTGTTTCGAAGTTCAGGTATTGCTGCGGATATTCCGTTTACCCCATACCCCCGAAAAACCAGGACGAAGTGATAGCGATGATAGAGGGTCTGGAGAAAGTCCAAGATGTCGGCCGGATTACCCGTCTGCTTGGTTAGCCTCACTCTCCGCTAGAGTATACCTCTCAGCCGTGGGTCCAGAGCGTCTCTCAAACCGTCTCCCACCATATTGAAAGCCAGCACGACCAGCATCACCGCCACACCCGGGGCGAAAGAAAGCACTGGATTGTTAGTCAGGTAACGGTAGCCATCGCTCACCATCGCTCCCCAGGCGGCTGCCGGCGGCGATATACCGATGCCGAGAAAGCTGAGCGAAGCTTCGGCCAGAATAGCGATGCCCATATTGAGAGTTATCAGCACCAGTATCGGTGGAAATGAATTCGGTAGCAGGTGCCGCAACATGATACGGCTATGGCTGGCCCCACTCAGAATGATGGCGGTAATATAATCGCTCTCCTTGATGGCAAGGATCTGGCCGCACATCAACCGGCAGTATGTCGGCACCATGGAGATACCGACGGATATCATCACGTTTTTCAGCCCACCTCCCAGTAAAGCGGCGACGGCCAGAGCTAGCACTATAGGTGGCAGGGACATCAAGGCATCTGTAATTCTCATGATTACGTTATTTATCCAGCCACCGAAATACCCTGCTGCCAGACCCATCGCCATACCGATAAAAGCGGCGATACTGGTGGCGACGACACCAACCATTAGCGAAACCCTGGCGCCGTAGATAATACGGCTCAGCACATCTCTGCCAAGAACGTCAGTGCCAAGGAGGTGTTTGCTGGAGGGCTGTTGAAGCGACTCACTCACGTCTGGTTTAATGGGGTCATAAGGCGCTAGCCAGGGCGCAAAAGCGGACGCTAATAAGAGTACCAGGACAATAACCGTGCCTATAATAACTACCCATCGGCCGAAGAACACCCGGCGGAAGCGCTTGAACTCGCTTGCCCTTGCCGGTGCCCGGGTAGCATCTGGAATTCCGCTTACGGGGTTTAAATTCTCATTACTCGTCTGCATAATTGCTACTGAAAACGTATTCTGGGGTCGAGCCAGCCATAGGAAATATCCACCAGAAGGTTGGCCACCAGTACTACCGCCGCAATTATTAAAGTACAGGCCTGTACGATGATAAAATCTTTATTAATCACGGAATTAACCAGCAGTCTTCCCATGCCGGGAATATTAAACACCGTCTCGACGAGTACGGCGCCCCCGACAAGGGTGCGGAGTTGAATGCCCAGCACGGTTACCACCGGGATGAGGGCATTTTTTAAAGCATGTTTTAATACTACGCTCCGTTCTCTCAGGCCTTTAGACCAGGCGGTACGGACATAGTCCTGCCGGACCACCTCGAGCATACTGGAACGGGTTTGTCGTGCCAGAATCGCGATGGCGGGAATGGCCAGGCAGATGACGGGCATTATCGCCTTTTTGGTACTCAGCCAGAAATCGTCAAAGGGAGACGTATATCCCTGAATCGGGAGCCACCCCAGATGAAGCCCGAGTGAATAGATACCCAATATGCCCAGCCAGAAAATAGGTATCGCAATACCGATATTGGCAAAGAGGGTAATCAGAGAATCCAGAATTCCGCCGCGCCGTATTGCGCATATAATGCCGGCGGCAATGCCGAGAATTGTACTCAAGACTAGAGACATCAAAGACAGATAGATGGTTATAGGTAGACGAGCTGCGATGATACCGGTCGCATCTTCCCGGTAGCTGACTGACTTCCCCAAATCGCCCTGAACAGCGTTGAACAACCAGTGCCCGTACTGTATTACTAGCGGACGGTCAAGCCAGAGTTCCTTTCTGAGGGAATCAATTCGCTCCTGACTGGCATCCACACCAAGCATAATGCTGGCCGGGTCCCCCGGCATGATATGAAGCAGAAAAAAGACGAGGATGGTGACTAATAAAAGGACCACGATACTCAATAGTGCTCGACGAACAATATAAGCTCCCATAGTACCTTAACATCCCTTATTAGTTGAAAATGACAACGTGCTGGCATCTACCAGGTTTATTTTGACTTCACCGGTTGAATAGCGTTCCATAATTCAAGGGGAACAGTAGCCAACATTGTAATATAGTTATGTGGAAATATGCAACCGTCATTTAATACTGTTTCTTGAGCTCAATCGCCTTTAATAATGACCTCATCTGACGGTCTATCATCATCCGCTAAATAGTTCCAGGTGGCTACGCTCTGGGTATTACCGGCAGTACCACGTGAGAAGGGTGTTGTTTATCATGGTAGATAGTCTGAACCGCTACTTTCATCTCGGCGTCCTGGCCGATAGGATGACCGGTGTTGAGATTACGGTCCCACTTGGGGAAACTACTGCTGGAAATCTCGACCCGGATACTGTGTCCGGCTTTAAAGACATTGCTGGTAGCCCCCAGGTTAAAAGAATACCGGTAAATCTTGCCGGGTTTGATGAAATTGGCTTCATATTCGGATTCGCGGTAGCGTGCCCTCACGATGCTATCCACCAGATTATAGGCCTTACCGTCCGGCCAGACATCTACCAGTTTACCGGTAAAGTCCGTATCTACCGCTGAAGACGATGCCCACAGCACCAGTTCTATCGGGCCGGTCACCTCTAGGTCAGTCTCCAGGGGCGGCGAGGTATAGACCAGGACATCGGCTCTTGCCTCTATTTCCTGCTGGTTGAACGCTCCCTGAATAAAATAGCTGCCGGTCTGGCCACCCCGGGTAGGGGCGGGGTGCCTGGGGTCGTAGAGATAGATATCGGTCTGTTCTTCACCGGGGAGCTGAGTACTTAAAAATCCGTCACCGTGGCGGGTATTGGCGCGGCCGTGACTGTGAAAGTAATAGTTGGTAAAGCTGGTATTCGGCAGAGGCCAGTCTTTTTCATCCCGCCAGACGTTATCGCCCATCACGAAAATACGCACCGGGGGCTCGGCCGTGATACCGTTATCGATACCTTTCAACCAGTGGTCGAACCACCGGATATGCAGTCCGTTGACACCGATGGCAGTCCCCGACGCCGCCGTGCCAAAATCCAGTTCGCCGGAGACACTCGCCTGTTCTGTAGTGTGAATCCATGGCCCCATAATCACTTTCTGGTTGCTCCGGGCTAGAGGGGAGCCCCCTCTCTTTTTCATGCCCATGTAGCTCTCCAGGACGTCGCTGGCCAGGTCGTCGTACCAGCCGCAGACATGTAAGGCCGGGATTACTACGTCTTCAGGCGGCGTGGGGGTATGCAGTTGCTGCCAGTAAGACCTGTCATCGATGTAGGTTAAATAATCGGTATAGAAAGGTATGATATCCGGTTCTCTGGCTATCTTTACGGCTGGCACATCTTTCAAAGGCAGGAAGCGTAATTGCTCGCCGATATTATCCATCGCATGTACCAGAGTCTCCCGCAGCTTTTTTAATGCCGTGGGTGGGAGCTGACTTCTACGGAGGGCACCCGCCGTCAGTATCAAGTACCATATCAGCATCTGATTCAGTCTGAAAGCGCCGTTTTTAAAAGGACGGGCGCCCGCTTGAGTTCCGGCCGGACAGATGGTTTTCAGGTGGGGAGGTTGGGCCTTGGCGGCGGCCCACTGGGTAAACCCCAGGTGAGATAGACCATACATGCCCACATTGCCATCGCACCAGGGCTGGGCGGCTATCCATTCAACCGTGTCATAACCATCGTTAGCCTCGGCCCGCCGGGCATAAAACTCACCCTCGGAAACACCCGTGCCGCGCAGGTCCTGGATTACCACGGCGTAGCCGCTGCGCACGAACTTATAAGGACTCATGTAACCGCTCAAAACATTGCTGCTTGTCTCGCTCTTGTTATAAGGTGAACGAACCAGGATAGCCGGATGCCTGGCGGCGTCATCCGGACGGTAGACATCGGCATACAGACTAATGCCGTCTCTCATACTGGCAGCGATATTGATTTCCAGCTTGATAGACTCTTTAGGTAACACGGGCACTTTTCTCCTTCAAGACAACTTACGGCAAAGACAGGCTCGATGCAACAGCAAACAAGCACCGTATTTACTCGTTGCATCGCCTCTGATTCCTCTCCAGGCTGCTGTTGTTACCGGTAACCTGGGGGGAGAATAGGGGTTAGCCGAAGGTTAGCCGGCTAACCCCTTTCTTGTTTATCTGTCTATCCAGGCATTTTGCAGGGTTTGTTCATTGGCCAGGGTGGTAAAAAAGCCGTCGTCACGGACAGCTTTATTCTTGGCGGCAATACTGGTGGTGCGGCAAAGGGTGGTCAGAGAGCAATACTTGTCCCTGATAAGCCCCATAGCCTGTTGAGTCTTGGCCTTTTTGGTGTTAAAGTCAGCGGCCTGGATTATTTCCTTAATCACCGCGTCAGTCTCCGCAGGATACAGGATGCTTCGGTAGGGAACACCGAAGCTCGAGAAGCCCGTCGCCAGTATCCGGGAGGCGTCCGCCGCTTCGGAGAAGTTCCAGCCTAACAGGGTATTATTCCAGCCAGTTTTGATAACGAGGTCGTTAAACCTGGCCGCGTCGGCGACATCCAGGGTAAGGTTAAAGCCAGCCTGGTTAAGCTGGGCCAGTATGGCGGTATAAAGGTCAACCGATGAAGCCGGGGTATTCCGGACGGTGAACGGAACTCCCAACCCGTTCGGGTAGCCTGCCGCGACCAGAAGTTCTTTGGCTTTCTTGGGGTCGTAAGTGTAGGGCGACGGCGCGGTGTTGTAGCCCCAGGTCTGCGTGCCACAGGGCTGGTCCGTAGCGTCCCAGTAACCGAGGCCAAGCGCTTTAATACTGGGCCCGCGGTTGATGGCGTATTCTATCGCCTGGCGTACTTTTATATCCGCGAAGGGTGAAGTGGCGTGGGAGCCGTCGCCGGCCAGGCCGAACAATGCGCCGAAGGTCTTACTGAAGGCGTATTTACCTGATGCTTCCATTTTACTCGCGTCCTGGGCTTCAACACCCAGGAGAATATCCCCCTCGCCTGCCTGGAAGGAGGCTAACCTTACCACGGGGTCGGCGATAAAGGAAAATTCTACCGCATCAAGGTAGGGTTTGCCCGCCTGCCAGTAGCTATCCCATTTGGCGTATTTGAGACTGACATCGCGCTGAAAGCTGACGAACTTAAAGGGCCCCGTACCTACCGGGTAGGTTTTCACCCCTTCCTCACCGCCGTGGGTCTTGAAGTAGGTCGGTGATACCATGCAGCCGACGTATGAAGTAAAGGCAAAGTCCAGGCCGTTATCGAAGGCGGAGAGGTTGAGCCGTAGCGTGTAAGGGTCAAGGACATCTATTGACTTGACGTTCTTGAGCTCAACCTTTTTAATGGCCATCTGTCCTTCCATGTTCCATTTCACGGCGTCGGCATCGAAGACGGTGCCATCCTGGAACTTGACATCTTTCCTGAGGGTTATCAACGTGGTATTGGTCGTGGCGTCAGTCTTTACCGAGGTGGCCAACCATGGTACGAGGGCACCGGTGGTGTCCACCTGCAAAAGCGTCTCAACACAGGGAGACGCGGCTAAAATATCATCGGCCCTTTGCATCGCTGGTCCATAGCCGATGGCATTCGGGCTGACACCATAGATAATTTTAAGAGTGCCGCCTTTCTTGATGGTCGGCGTGGTAGCCGTCGGCGCGGTGGTGGTGGTCGCTGGCTTCGTGGTCGTCGGAGATGTTGCGGGTGTGGTTGTTGACGTTGAAGAACAGCCGATAG
>CAZXYV010000011.1:8232-17677 GCA_964645025.1 uncultured Dehalococcoidaceae bacterium
GTGGTCGTCGGAGATGTTGCGGGTGTGGTTGTTGACGTTGAAGAACAGCCGATAGCAATTAGTAATGCGATTAATATTAAAGCCAGGTTTAATATAATCAGCTTCGAGACGAATCCCTTAATTTTCATATTTGCTCCATTCTCCTTCATATGACATTACCTGAGTAGCGGGATATCCAAAAAATGAGCTTGGCATCATCACATCATTTACCACCTCCTTCAGACATTTCCTGTAGCATATTAGCGGTAAAATATTTTGTTGTTGTGGCGGATAATTCGTATATATATCACATCTGATATCACCTGTCAAACACATGAAAAACCACTATTGCGTGCCTGTATCATCGTTTCCAAACCATGCCGTGAAAAATGTTACCTTTTCTTCTGCGAGATATATTTAGCGGCATTTTCTCCGGCAATGCGCCCCGAGTTGATGGCGAACCCGGACGTAAATCCGGCCAGGTTAATATTATAGGTATCCGCCGACCAACCCCCGGTATCGTTGCCGGCGGAATAGAGCCCGGGGATAGGGTTATCTTGTTGATTGATTACCTCCATGCGCTCGTTTATCTTGAGGCCGCCCAGCGTGCCCAGCATGCCGGGAACGCATTTCATGGCATAATAGGGAGGGGTGCGCAGGGGTTTGAGATAAACACGGTCCTTGCCGTAGATGGGGTCATAGCCGCGCTCACAACAGGCGTTATATTCTTTAAGGGTAGTATTCAGTATGACGGGGTCAATTCCTATCCAGTTAGCAATTTCATCCCAGGAACCGGCTATCTTTAATGTACCTTTCTCAGCTTCTGATTGCAGTTCTTTAAGCCAGTCACCCGCCTTGACCCGGGAAGCCTTATATAAAGAGCCCATGCCCTTGGTAAATCCGTTATCAACCAGGTACTGCCGGACTCCGGCATCGAAAAGAGTAAAGGATATCATATCTGGCTGCCGCATCTGGGCGTTAACGGCTTCGAAGGATTTTTTACCGGTACCTTCATCAGTGAACCTTTCCCCTTTTTGATTGACCCAGACGGTGATGGGTTCGATGGCCAGGCCGGTGAGAACACGGGAACTCGGGAAGCCCGGACCGGTCATATGGAGCGTCCCCAGTCCATCGGTGGCGGCGCCTATGGCCATGGCCATCAGTATGCCGTCTCCCTTATGAGGTAACCCGATGAGATTGATGTTTTCCCTGTAGGACGGGCTGTATTTATTTAACAGTTGCTTGTTCCCGCCAAAGCCTCCCGTGGCGATAATCACGCACTTAGCGTTAACCCGAAGCGGCTGCCGCTTTCTTTTTGCCAGCACCCCGCTTAACTTCCCCTTCTCATTGAGCAGTAGTTTGATGACCCTGGCGTGCGGGATTAGTTGAATTCCCAGGGCTTTACAGCGTTTGATGAGCACATTAGTAACTTCTCTGACGCCGGTCTTGGGGCAATGCCAGGTGACCATGGTCTGGCCGGGATAATATGGGGGCAGGCCGTATATTTTAAGGCCCATGTTCTCCAGCCATTTAATCGTGCCTCCCGATTTGTTTAAATAAGCCCGGATGATTCTGGGGTTAATTTTGTTATGGGCGTAGTTCATGGCTTCCTGGAAACAGGCATCCGTGCGGACATCGAGTCTCATACGCCTCTGGAGGTGACTTTCCGCGGCGAAAATGCCCCCGGCCAGCGCCGTATTGCCGCCCAGGGAGCGCCGGCTTTCCAGGACGATGACTTTCGCCCCCGTTTCCACAGCGGCCACGGCGGCAGCCAAGCCGGCGCCACCGCCGCCGATGATGGCTATTTCGGTATCAAGGGTTTCCACGGTCGTCTTACTTTCAGGCTTCAACATATCCAGCCTCCTCCAGTTCCTCTTCTTGTTATTCTATACAATTACGTCCGCATTCACCAGTCCGATAAACTCGTCATCACTCATGCCCAGGATTTCCGTACAGACATAGTGATTATGCTCGCCGATGAGGGGGCCAGTCCGGATATCGGCCGGCGTCCTGGAAAGGATAAAAGGCCACCGGGTATGCAGGTAATCACCCACCACGGGGTGATGCATCTTGAGCAGCAATTTCCTGGCTTTTACCTGAGGGTCAAAATCCACGATGTCCTGGGCGTTTTGCACTATCCCGGCGGGTACCCCGGCCTGCTGCATCATGGTCATTACCTCTCCGGGTGGGTATTGCGCCGTCCAGGCGTTCACCCGCTCGTCCAGCTCATCCTCGTGCTCCTTCCTGGCGGAGAGAGTGGCAAAGGCGGGGGATTTTGTCCATGCAGGGTTTCCCAGGACCCGGCAGAAACCCTGCCACTCCGCATCGCTAAAGACGCCGATAACGCACCACTTGTCGTCTCCTTTACAGCGGAAGGCGTTGTGAGGCGCTGCATGCGGGTCCCGGCTGCCGACCGGCGGCGTTATGCTACCGTTGACCGTATAGTCCAGGACGGCCGGGCCCAGGAAATGCACCAGGGGTTCCAGTTGGCTGATATCGAGGTGTTGCCCCTTCCCCGTCCGGCGCTTGTAGTCCAGAGCGGCAATACCGGCCATGGCGGCGAAGATGGGGCCGATGACATCAGGGACGGCGGTGAACCCGGGTGAGGACGGCCCGTCATCCGGAAAACGATAGTAATAGAACTGACCGCTCTGGGCCATGGAATTGCTGCCCCAGCCCCCCGCGCCCACCAGTGGGCCTTCCTGTCCCATGATGCTGACTTCCAGGAGGATGATATCTTCCTTGACCTTTTTCAATTCTTCGTAGCCGAAAGACATGGCTTTCATCAGTCCCGGCCGCTGGTTCTGGATAACGATATCCGCCCAGGCGACCAGCTTCAGGAATATGTCCCGGCCGCGGGGTTCCCGCAGGTTGACCGTAAAGCTCTTCTTGCCGGTATTGAAGGTGTTGAACGTGATGGAACGGTCCGGGCCGGGGATGTTGTCTTTATACGGCGAGCTGGTACGGGCCATCTCAGGGAACTTGGTGGACTCAATCTTGATGACTTCGGCACCGAAGTCGGCCAGATACGCCCCGACCCACGGGCCGTTAACGGCCTGTGTCCACTCCACCACCTTCACCCCCTGAAAGGGAAGTTTTTTATCCATCTTAATTAGATAACCCCCCTGGCTTTTAAGTTGCCCAGGGACTTTTCGCTCAGGCCCAGTTCACTTCCGTATATTTCCCGGTTGTGCTCGCCGATGAGCGGCGCCCGGTGCCGAGGGCCGGTTTTAGTCTCGTTAGACATAAACAACTGCCCGGGGTAAGAGACGGAGTGCCCAAGTTCCGGGTGGTTGATGTCCTGCCAGTAATTACGGAACCGGAGCTGGATATTTTCGTATAAATCTTTCACGTCGTTCACGGCGCTGATACGCATTCCCCTTCTCAAGGACTCGTCTTCGATCTCTTTTTTGGTGTGCCGTTTCAGGAGTTCAAAGACAGGTCTCTCGATGCGGTCTATGGTTGCCTGGGTGATGCCGTCGAAGCCGAATCGGTCCCAGTCGATATCTTTAAGGTCTCCGAGCAGGCCTTCTTCTTCCAACCATCCGACCAACTGTTTGTTTTCGCTGGCGCCGATGGTACCGCCGAAAAGGGTCCAGGTCACATGCCCGTCCTGGCAGGGCCATATCGTCCGGGTATAGACGTTGTAGCGGAACATGAGGTCGCCGTGTCTCCCCGCGTTATAGTGCCGGAACTCCCAGGATACCGGGACCTCATTGTAGTTTTCCCGGACGGCGCACTCGGATAAGGCCACGTCGACATATTGTCCTTCCCCTGACCAGCTCCGGTAGTAGTAAGCAATCATGGTCGCCAGCGCGGCGTTAGCACCGCCCAGGCAGTAGGCATGGTTGGGGCTGAGCCGGCAGGGCACGCCGCCCGGTTGGCCGGTCAGCGACATGATGCCTCCCATGGCCATGGCGATAAGGTCGGTACCCTGATAATCTTTATAGGGTCCGGTCTGTCCGAAGGGACTGATGGCCGTCATAATAATGGTGGGATTGATAGCACTCAACTTCGGGTAGTCCAGCCCGAGCCTCTTCATATACCCGGGAGGAAAAGATTCGAGGACGAAGTCGGCCTTTTTAACGAGTTTTTTAAAGATGTCCTGACCTTCAGGAGTCTCGATGTTCAGGGTTATCCCCCTTTTACTATCGTTAAAGGCAAACCAGTAGAGGCTCTTCTCCGGGTCAGGGATATCATGGTAAAAGGGGCCGTAGTTCCTGGCCGGGTCTCCCCCCGGCGGCTCGATTTTAATGACGTCAACACCGAACTCGGCCAGGATTTTGCCACAGAAGAAACCTGACTCGTTCGTCAAATCCAGGGCCCGCAGACCGTTCAGCATTCCGATTCCTTATCCATCTAATTTTAGCTGACGCGATAACCTACATAAATACAGCTAGTCAGTCAGATGCAGCTCGCGGAGGGTCTTTTCCGTAGGGACGCCGTCTTTATCCCAGCCCCGCTCTGCGTAGTAGTCATCGAGCAACAACTCTATATCTTTTTTAGTCAATCTCCTGGTGTTATAGTAATCCTTCAGCCAGGTCTCTTTGCCGAGGATGTAGAACGGCTCGGTATAGTACCGTTCCGGCAAGTAGTCGTCTTTCCTGGTGGCACCCTGTCTGATGTTGAAAAGCTTGAGGAGGTTGACACACCGTTCGGCGGCGGCCAGGAACTCGGCCGGCTCCAGAGTGATACCGGTGACCAGATAATATAACTCGACAATCGCTTCCAGGCTGTATAACCGGGCCAGGGGCGGCCGATTGCAAATACCCATGATATCGAGCAGGACGTTCCAACGCTCCACGTAGCGTGTCAGCCGGGCGACATTGAATCCCTGCGGGCTGCTGAAGACACTGTCCAGCTCTTTCTCGGACATGCCTATCCTGGCGCAGTATCGGCGCAGCTGCTCCGGCGTACGTCCCCCGATGACCGTGGGGCCGAGGGCAAAGGTGGCGTGAGGGCCGGTTACCCCCACCACCGTCCCGAAGCCTTCCGTCCCGAAGATGCCGCGGGGGTCGAAGTCCAGCGAGCTGCCTCTTCTCTGCACGCTATATCGGGCCAGTTCCCGGTCGAGGGCGGCAAATACACCGGGGTAACCGTCCGCGATGACATTGCCGAAGCCTTCCCGGTTGGCCACCTTTTGAAACCAGGTCAATAATGTATCAAGTTTCCGCTCCAGCTTCAAACCGTCGGTCACTTTTTCATCGATAATACCTTTCTCCTGGAGGTCCATGAGGAAGTCCAGGATACAGGTAAACTCCGTAGTATCGATGCCGAGCCGGTTAGCCGTATCGTGGCACTTGATAATCTGATTATAGTTCATTAGGTCGAACTTGGCACCGTAGGAGAGAATGGCACCCATGTTGCATGATTGCAGGTTTTCCAGGCCGGCAAAATCGCCTTCCTTCAATGTCTGAACGACCTTGCAGCTCAGGGGGCAAAGCACGCAGGGGAGAGAGATATCCCTGACTTTCATAAACTCCGTTACGCCGAACCGGTTGCTCCACCGCTCGGTTGGATAGGACTCCCGCCAGTTTTTCCAGGCCGCCTTGCCTTCCTGGCCGTATTGCTCCACGGATATGGTGGTGCCCAGGTCTTTCCAATGCTGGAGGTTAGGTCCCTGACGGAACCTTTCATGCAACTCTTCGGTCTTAGCCAGGAGTTCTCTGGTATGGGCTACTTTCAGTCCCCTCGTACCTTTGACCACAATGGCTTTGAGGTTCTTGGAACCGACGACGGCGCCGGAGCCTTTTCTCCCCGCCGTCGCCTGTTTATTGGTATAGGCCATGGCTATCCTGGCCAGCTTCTCACCGGCCGGGCCGATGCCGTAAATGGTGCAATCATCACCGTAGCGGTCCCAGAGTGCGTCAGCGGCCTCGTAGGTGTCCTTGCCCCAGAGGTCGCCCGCGCCTTTAATCTGGACATCATCGTCGAAAATCGTCATGTATACCGGCCGGGCGGCTCTACCGGTTATCACCAGCGAATCGTAGCCTGCCCACTTCAAATGGGCCCCGAAATCACCGGAAGTGGCGGTCTGGGCCAGTCCGCTGAGCGGTGACATTGAAGTCCAGTCGGTCTTGTTGGCCCCGATGAGGCTGGTCCCGGAGAATGGCGTCGAGCTACATATCAGGGCATTGCCCGGCGACAGCGCCTCGGTATTCGGCTTGACCGCGTCATACAGCAGCTTGGCGCTCATGCCGATGCCGCCGATGAATTTCCGGGCCAGGCCGGGGTCGAGTCTCTCCTTAATAATACTCCCGGTGCTTAAATCGATTCTCAGAATCCGGCCGGCATATCCGTACCTTACCACCTTAGCTGCCCTCCCTATCAGCACCGGCTGATTTCTTCAGTATCAGGGCTCCGTAAGGGCAGAACCGGGCGCAGTACCCGCAACCGGTGCAATTATCGGTAAATTCCAGGGCGGTCGTCCTTTTACCGTGGTCTCTTACCACCTTAATGTATGATTTTAAGGGATTAAACTCACCTGAAAGGCGTGCGGAACACATCACCTGGCAGGTCCGGCACCCGGTGCATTTTTCCGGATAGACGAGTAAAGGGAATTCCTTGCCTTCTCTCTTTACTTTTTTCCCGGCCGGCGTCATCTTATCTCCTTTAGCTACTGGATTGTAAATCCATCTGAAACACGCCAATCAGAAATTGACTTAACGGATAGTTACTTGTAAGGGAGGGCCTCTTTACCCATAATCTCGCGGACGATGTTCAGCTTATTGATTTCCGCGGTGCCGTCCGTATACTCATAGCCGATGACATCCCGCAGGCGTTGTTCCAGAGGTAATTCTTCAGTATAGCCGATATGCCCGTGCAGAAGGATACAATCATGGATGATTTTAACGGCCAGCTGAGGGCACCACCATTTACACATCGACCCTTCCTTGAAGGATGGTTTATCCCGGTCTCCCAGCCATAGAGTATAGTAGCAGAACCATCTGGCGGCCTCGATATAGGTAGCGGCCTCGGCTATCTTGAAAGATACACCTTCAAATTTAGCGATAGGTCTACCGAAGGCAACTCTCTCTTTAGCGAAGGCAATCGTCTCATCCACGGAGGCCTGGGCCGATGCCAGCACGGCCAGGCCGGTCAGCGCCCGGCCTTTATCCACACCGGCGGCGAAGGCTTTGGTAAAGGCCTGGCCTTCTTCACTGATTCGATATTTGGCGGGAATCTTAACATTATCGAAGTTAATCAGTGCCCTTCCCACGGGCAGGCAACCCATATCGTGCAACGCCGATATTTCAATACCGGGAAGATTGAGCGGCACGAAGAACTGCGTCAGGCCCCTGATGCCCGCGTTGGGGTCGGTCTTGGCCAGTACCAGACAGGCGTCGGCGTAGGTGCCCCGGCTCACCGATGTTTTTTCCCCGGTAATAATGTAGTAATCCCCGTCTCTCACGGCTCTGGTTTGAATCGCCGCGACATCAGCCCCGCAGTCCGGCTCGCTGATGGCCGCACAGCAGACTTTATCCGTACTGACGAAAGAGGGGACCCACTCGGCCGCTACCTCTGCCCGTCCCTGGGCGGTCATCCAGGCCATGTTCTGAATATGGTGCGTCAGCCCCCCGATATTAATGTCGGCATAGGCCAGCTCCTCGATGACCACACCGCGGGTTATCCACGACGCTTCCTGGCCGCCGTACTTTTCAGGCACACCCAGTGCCGTATAGCCCAGATTGGCGATTTTCTTCCAGATTTCCTGCGGTATCACGGTTTCCTTGGCCCGCTTCTTGGCTCCGGGCGCTAGCTCTTTCCTGGCGAAGGAGCGTACCTGGTTCCGTAACATCTTGTCTTGTTCACTAAATTCGAACATTTTTCACCACCCCTGATGTCTCTTCTGATTCATATTCCATTTACGGGCTGATAAATATCGTATCCGATGTCGTGCCCGATTAATTATATTTGTTTCTGTCCTGCCTGTCAACCCATCTATTGTTCTCGTTGGTATGATTAATAACATCTGAAATCTTTACTTGCTTTAAAGCCTCTCCTGGGTGGGGCGAAAGACGCGGAAAAAAGAAAAGCCCCCCGTTTGGGAGGCTTCCTGTGGCATTAGAAGGATACTAGTTGGCAGGCAAAGTCTCTATTTCCTGGCTACTTGTTTACCAACTTCTTGTTTTCTTACGGCACGCCGTCGCGGCGGTTGGGAACGGTAAATTCCTTTATCCGGCGCGGGCCTGGCATAATCGAAACCTTCGAGGGTGAGACGTTCGAGCGGCTTATCGAGTATCCGTTCCAGGTCGTTTACTTTTTCCTCGTCGGCTCTGGTCACAAAGGTCAGCGCATCCCCGTTTTTCTCGACTCTCCCCGTACGGCCGATGCGGTGGATATAGTCATCGGTACTCCCCGGCATATCGTAGTTGATGACGTGGGAAATACGTAAGACATCGATGCCCCGGGAGGCGATATCGGTAGCCACCAGGATTTTAATCGAACCGGTCCGGAAGCCTTCGAGCGCGGCCTGCCTTCGACTCTGGGGGAGGTCGCCCTGCAGTGAAGTGACGCGGTAGCCCGCCCTGACCAGTTGCTGCGCTACACGCTCGGCACGGAGCTTGGTACGCGTAAAGATAAGTACGGAATTTGTCCTGGTTTTCCTGAGAATTTCCTTCAGGAGGGCGGTTTTGAGGTGCGGCTCTACCGGGTACAGGGCGTGGGACACGGTCTTCGCCGGTAACGCGCGGTCGATTTGTACCGTGACTGGGTTATGCAGGATTTCACGCGCCAGCCGCCGGATATTATCAGGCATGGTGGCACAAAAAAGCAGGGTCTGTCGCTTGTTCATAATACACGCTAAAATATTATGAATATCGGGTAAAAAACCCATATCGAACATCCGGTCGGCCTCGTCGATAACGAGAATTTCCAGTCCCGAGAGACTAATCGTGCCTTTCCAGAGATGGTCGAGCAGGCGGCCCGGGCAGGCTACCACGATATCAGCGCCATTCTTAATATCCCTGGTCTGCTGGGGCATATTCACGCCGCCATAGACGGCCACACTGGTCAGTCTGGTATGGCTGCCTAATTTATTAATAACCTCACAGGTCTGCTCGGCCAGCTCGCGGGTGGGTGAGATTACCAGAGACCGGACACATCCTCCCGGCCCTGACCGCAGGCGGTGCAAAATCGGCAGCACAAAAGCCGCCGTCTTACCCGTTCCGGTCTGGGCTAAACCGATTAAATCCCGCCCCTGCATTATCGGCGGGATGGCTTTAAACTGGATTGGTGTGGGTATGGTGTAACCGAGCGCCTGTACACCGGCCATGACGCTCGGATGAAGATTAAAGGTATCGAAATTCATGAAACTCCTTGAAAAATACTGTTTACGCACCTGCATTACAGGTTTTTGATTATGTATCTTTTCTTTCTTTTTTATTAGGTCGGCGGCTGCTATTGATATATTTAATATCCCTGTCGCCGCTTTCTCCTGGCGTTGTTCTTGGCCTTGATGATGGCG
>CAZXYV010000012.1:0-16708 GCA_964645025.1 uncultured Dehalococcoidaceae bacterium
TCCGCCTCCGGTATCTCCATCTCGGTCTTTTCGCCGGTCTGTCCGAAGTATTTGTGGTCCATAAGCACCGGCATGTGCACGAACTGGAGCTGGGGCAGCAGGTCGAGCAACGGTTCACCGATGTCCAGGATGGTCACCTCGCAGCCGCCGCAGATGTTCAACCATTCTTCAGCTACTCTGACCATGAATGCATACCTCCTTCAATTACCATAATATAGCCTCCTTTTTAAACGGGTTTTCCTTCTACCACGATTTCCTTTATTTCACGTCGCGTAAAGACATAAAACTGGTTCTCCTCGTTAATCAACTGTGCCTGGAAGCCATCGGCCTGATATTTTTGAAATGCTTCCTGGGCCAGTTTCTGGTCTGGATAGGTCTGGCCGTCCCACATGAATTTCTTGCCTTCAAACCTTCGAGATAGCTGCATAAGTCCCCCTGAAAACGCTACGTCTTAAACTGGCTTGGCCCGAGCGCCTTTACCCTTTCCGTCATTTCGGTGACTACCTGGGCAAAGCGTGGTCCCTCCGAAGCTGAGACCCACTCCAGCCGGAAACGGTCTTCCTCGATGCCGAAATCCTGAAGCATAAGTTTAATAGCGTCTGCCCTGGATTCAGCCCTCACGTTGCCTTCCCGGTAATGGCAGTCGCCCAGGTGACAGCCGCATATCATCACGCCGTCAGCGCCCTTGGTGAGGGCATTTATCACCATATTGGGATGCACCATACCGGAGCACATAACGCGGATGATGCGAAGATTCGGGGGGTATTGCAGCCTGGAGACTCCGGCCAGGTCAGCTCCGGCGTAAGAACACCAGTTGCAGCAGAAGCCAATAATTAAAGGTTCAAAGTTATCTTCGGCCATTTTCGCTCCTATTCCGCAAGGGCAGCTTCTACCATCGCTGCTAGCTGGTCAACCTTATAGTTTCTAATAATAATCCCCTGCTTGGGACAGGTGGCCTGACATACTCCGCAGCCCTGACA
Organism: uncultured Dehalococcoidaceae bacterium; assembly: GCA_964645025.1. GTDB lineage: Bacteria > Chloroflexota > Dehalococcoidia > Dehalococcoidales > RBG-16-60-22 > Fen-1077. The sequence goes on from CAZXYV010000012.1 coordinate 981, forward strand.
CTTGGCAGGGTCCGCATCAACTGTCTTCTTTACCGCCCCATCCTTCGCATATTCTATCAGGCTGATGGCTTTATAAGGACAGGGCTCGACGCAGTAGGCGCAACCATCGCAGTTCTCATCCACTACTTCGGAGATAGCCGCCTGAAGTTCGATACGGGGCTTGGAGAGGATGGTTGCCGCGCGGGCCGCCGCGGCCATAGCCTGGGCGATACTCTCATCCGCGGTCTTGGGGCTGTGAGCCAGTCCGCAGAGATAGATGCCATCGCTGGCGAAATCGACCGGACGCAGCTTTAGATGGGCTTCCAGGAAGAAACCATCCTGGGTGAGCGGGAGCTTTAGCTTCTGCGCCAGAGCTTTGTTGCCTTCCCCGGGGACGATACCGGTTGATAGCACCAGCAGGTCGGTCTCGATATGCAGTCTGGACCTGAGCATATCGTCCATTACTGATAGTTTCACCCGGCCGTTACTACGCACGACCTCAGGCTGGGTATCCTCCGCAAGGCGGATAAACCGGACCCCTTTGTCCCTGGCCTTGCGGTAGTGCTCCTCGTTGAAACCGTAGGTCCGCATGTCGTGATGAACAATGAATACGTTGGTATCGGGCTTGGTTTCTTTGATGCGTAAGGCCGTTTTGATGGCCTGGCCGCAGCAGACCCGGCTGCAGTAGCCATTCGGTTTCGTGCAGGAACTTACGCATTGTACCATCACCACAGTCCCGGCATTAAAGTCGCCGGCAGCCAATTTCTCTTCAAGTTCAAGCTGCGAAATTACTCCGTGATGCTGGCCATAAAGGTACTCTTTGGGAAGATACTCCTCAGCGCCGGTGGCAACGATGACAGCCCCATGCCTGATCTCGTGCGGGGACTCCCCGCCACAACTAAAGGTTGTCTTGAAATTACCCGCCGAGCCTTCAAAGTCGACTACGTCGGCGCTGGTGAAGACATGGAGCAACGGGTTGCTGTTGACCTCGGCGATGAGTGAGTTCAGTCTGTCTTGAGGGTTATTATTATCGAGCAAGAACTTCACCCGCCGCATATTTCCACCCAGCTCCCGGCTCCTTTCCAGAAGGTAAGTCTCAAATCCCTGTTTTCCCAGCTCCAGCGCGGCGGTCATACCGGCCAGGCCACCACCCAGCACCAGGGCGCGGGGATTAACATCAACGTAGGCGGCATAAAGCGGCTCCAGCATTCTGGACTTGGCGACGGCTATCCTGACCAGGTCTTTAGCTTTCTTGGTGGCCTTCTGAGGCTCGTGCATGTGCACCCAGGAACACTGGTCCCTGATGTTCGCCATCTCAAAGAGATAAGGGTTAAGGCCGACCTGGCGTATGGTATCGCGGAATAACGGTTCGTGAGTGCGCGGCGTGCAGGAAGCCACAATCACACGGTTTAATTCGTGTTCAAGAATCATTTTCTTAATTCGTTCACAACTGTCCGTGGAGCAGGTATAAACATTGTCCTCGGCATGAACCACGTTCGGCAATGTGCTGGCGTAGGCCACTACGTCTTTCACATCGACCACGCCGGCGATATTCCGGCCACAATGGCACACGAAAACGCCGATGCGGGGCTCCTGTCCGGATACATCTCTTTCCGGCGGGTAGGTCTTTTCTTTGACCAGAGAACCTCTGGACTCGGCCAGGAAAGACATCGCCCGGGAGGCCGCTGCCGAGGCCTCCATCACGCTTTCAGGTATATCCTTGGGCCCGGCGAGCACTCCGGCCACGTAGATTCCCGTCCTGGAGGTCTCGGCGGGTGCCAGTTCACGATTGCGGGCGAAGCCGAAGTTATCCGTGGTAATCCCGAAGACATCGGCCAGCTTTTTGGCTCCGTCATTCGGCTGCATACCGGCTGATAGTACGACCATATCAAACTCTTCATTCGTTAGAGAGCCGTCTTCTTTCTCAAAACGGAGCACCAGGTTTTTGGTCCCTGGTATCTCTCTGACTGCAGACGGGCGACAGCGGATGTAGCGCACACCCAGGAACTTTGCCCTCTGGAAATAGGCCTCATAGCCCTTGCCGAAGGCACGCAGGTCAATGTAGAAGATGGTACACTCGGTCTCGGGGGCGTGCTCCTTGGTAATTAGGGCCTCTTTAGTGGCGTACATGCAGCAGACCGAGGAGCAGTAGTTACGGTCTATCTCCCGGGAGCCAACGCACTGGATAAAAGCAATTTTCTTAGGTGGCTTGAGGTCAGATGGGCGCAGCACGGTGCCCATATGGGGGCCGCTCGCGGAGAGCAGCCGTTCGAATTGGAGACTGGAGACCACGTTGGCATGACGGCCGTAGCCCAGTTCCTTCTTCAGGCCGGGGTCAATAATCTCGTATCCGCTCGCCAGCACCACCGCGCCTACATCAATCTTCGTTATTTCGTCTTCCTGATTGTAGTTAATCGCCTTGGCTTCGCAAAAGGCCTCGCATGTCTGGCATACGTCCCGCCCGAAGTACTGGCAGGTATTGCGGTCGATAACCGGGACCTTGGGTACAGCCTGGGCGAAGGGTATGTAGATGGAGCCACGCTGAACCAGACCGGCATCGTAGTCAGATAGCAGAGGTTGCGGTTTATTTTCGGTGATTTTAGCCAGGTCAAGGGTTCCCAGGGGACATACTGACTCGCAAGCTCCGCAGGTGACGCATATCGGTGAGAGGCGTCCTAACGGGGCGCCGATCTTGCGTGTGGGACCGCGGCCAATAAAATCAATCGCGTTAACATGCATCCGCTCTTTACAAATCCTTACGCAGAGTCCGCAAAGGATGCAATTTTCATTCCTGGGTTTAAATCTTTTAAGCCAGGGTTCGTCCAGGACTCCAAACTCCCTGGCGAGTTCCTGGATACGCGGAACCTCGGGGCACCGCAGGTATAAAAGCCCCGCCACCATTTTGCGTGCCTTGAGCACCCGTGGTGAGTTTGTCTGGACTTCGATGCCTTCCTCCACAGGGTAAGTACAGGACGGGGCCATCTCCATCCTGCCGCCGGCTATTTCCACGATACAGAGACGGCAGCCTCCCCATGGCGACAGGGCTTTATAGTAGCACAGCGTGGGAATCTTAATACCATGGGCTGTGGCTACTTCTAAAATTGTTTTCCCTGGTTCTGACTCTACCTGTTTACCATCAAGGGTGAACTTGATCATATCTGCCTCATTTTACTCTTACTAACGTTCTTTTATCCGCCGGGATTGGCGCCGGTACCGGGACACCGGATAGCTTGGTTACCGCGCCAAAGCGCGATGGGCAGACATCAAAACAAGTGCCGCATTTGGTACACTTTTGCTGGTCAATCACGTGGATTTGTCCCTTCTCGCCGCTGATAGCTTGCACCGGGCAATTCCTAGCGCAAATCATACAGGCCTGGCATTTTGTCGGCTCAATGTAATAGGATGTAAGCTTCTTGCAGACACCGGCCGAGCAGCGTTTTTCTTTAATGTGGGCTTCGTATTCATTTCGGAAATAGCGAATGGTAGTGAGAACCGGGTTGGGGGCGGACTCACCCAGGCCGCACAGGGCCGAGTCGCTGATGGTCTTGCCCATTTCTTCCAGCAGTTCGATATCGCCCTCTTGCCCTCTACCTTCGGTGATATCGGTAAGAATCTCGAACATCCGGCTGCATCCCTCACGGCAGGGGACGCACTTTCCGCAGGACTCATCTTTGGTGAAATCAAGGAAGAATTTGGCGACGTTTACCATGCAGGTATCCTCATCCATCACCACCATGCCGCCGGAACCCATTATCGCGCCGGCCTGGGCAAGCTGCTCGTAATCCACCGGAAGGTCAAGCAAGTGCTCCGGGATGCAGCCCCCGGAGGGGCCTCCCGTCTGAACGGCCTTTAGTTTCTTATTACCTGGTATACCTCCGCCGATGTCGAAGATTAAAGACCGCAGAGTGGTGCCCATGGGCACCTCCACGAGTCCGGTATTATTTACCTTTCCCACCAAAGAAAAGACCGCGGTTCCTTTGCTTTTCTCGGTCCCGATACTGGAAAACCACTCCGCGCCGCGTGAGATTATCAGCGGCACATTGGCCCAGGTCTTAACATTATTCGTCACGGTGGGTTTCCCCCAGAGGCCTTTTACCGTTGTACCCGGAGGGCGCTGCCTCGGTTCAGCAGTATTGCCTTCAATGGAAGCAATCATGGCACTCAGTTCTCCGGCCACGAAGGCGCCTGAGCCACATTCCACATCAAGGGAGAAATTAAAACCGGAGCCCAGAATATTATCGCCCAGGAAGTGATACTTTCCGGCATCAATAATTGCTTGTTTGACCCTCTGCACGGCTAAGGGATATTCGGCACGCACATAAACATAGCCGCTGCTGGCGCCTATGGCGTAAGCGCCGATAATCATGCCTTCGATAACGCTATGGGGGTCGGCTTCTAAAATGCTTCGATCCATGTAGGCGCCGGGGTCACCCTCGTCAGCGTTACAAATGATATACTTTTGCGATGCCGGGGCCTGGCGACAGCTCAGCCATTTTCTCCCGGTGGGGAACCCGGCTCCGCCTCTTCCTCGCAGACCCGCACGAGTTATCTCATCGATAACTTTTTTAGGGGATAACTCCTTAAAGGTTTTCTTCAGTGCCTCGTAGCCACCCACGGCGAAGTAGTCCTCTATCTTCTCAGGGTTGATATGGCCGCAGTTTTTCAGAATCCGGCGAGTTTGCTTGTTATAAAAAGGTATATCATGATAGTGTGGTATCGACTTTTTGGTCACGGGATCACGGTATAAAAGACGCTCTACCGGCTTCTCTTTCACCAGATGCTCTCTAACTATCTCGGCAGCATCCTCTCCAAGTACGTGAACATAAAGAATACCCTCTGGTTCGATTGCCACCAGCGGACCTTGTTCACAAAAACCATGACAACCGGAGAATTCCACTTTAACTTCATCGGAGAGTCTCTGGTTCTTAACCTCGGTCTCCAACGCCCGCAGAACTTCAGCCGAGCGGGATGAGACACAGCCCGTACCCTGGCAAACAAATAATGTGCGGTTGCTATTACCTGTCATCTCAATACTCCTTCAGAATATCAGCTACCGCCATGGGACGCAGTTTGCCGTAGATACGTTCACCTATCTTTATGACCGGCGCCAGGGCGCAGCAGCCGAGACAGCGCACAATCTCCAGGCTGAATTTTTTATCGGGCGTCATCCCGCCGACCTTGATTTCCAGCACATCCTGCAACCTTTCCATCAGTCTTTCAGCACCCCGGGCGAAGCAGGCAGTCCCCTGGCAGACTGATATAACATGCTTGCCGCGTGGTTTGAGACTGAACAGAGAATAAAAGGAAGCCACGGAGACAATATGGGCCATGGGAATTTGTAGAGAACGGCTGAGGTAGTACAGGGTCCCTTCCGGCAGATAGTTGAACTCGGCATTAATGCCTTGAAGCACCGACAGCAGAGGCGCCTTCTTGTAGGCATAGCGTTTCAACAGGACATCAACCTTTTCACGTTCTTCAGGCAGAAGTCCAATTTCAACAGCTTCCGCTGCTGGCGGGTAAGCTTTATATCTGACCGGGCAGTTTAACGTACATTCGCCGCAACCCGTGCATTTATCGGCGTCTATGGAGCGCGCCTTTTTCCTTACGGTAATCTGAAAATGGCCGGCCTCCCCATCAACCCTGGTGACATCGGAATAGGTCAACTTTTCAATATTAATATGTCGGCCGGCATCAACCATCTTGGGGGAGAGGGTGCACATGGCGCAATCATTGGTCGGGAAGGTCTTATCGAGCTGTGCCATTCTGCCCCCGATGCTGGGGCTGCTTTCCACCAGGTAAACCTTAAACCCTGACTCGGCAAGGTCGAGGGCGCTTTGCATCCCCGCAATACCGCCGCCAACTACCATTACCGAGCCTACTTTATCTTTAGTCTCCATTCGACCCTGCCTTTTCCAGCATTCTTTGGGGATGGACGAAGTGCATTTGAAGCATCAATTCTTTTTCGGGTGCCCCCAGAGCCGCGGCTAAAATCTGACTGTAGTAATAGATCGGCAGACCGTACTTGGTGCCGTACTTGGCCTCAATTTCGCTTTGCCGGGCGTCCATGTTCATATGACAGAATGGACAGGTGACCACGATGGCTTCGGCCCTTGCCTCTTTAGCACCATCCAGAATATCACGCGTGAGCTTGAGCGCAATATCTGTCCTGGTGAGAGAAAAGGAACCTCCGCAACAGTCGGTACGGTAACCCCAGTCCAGTACGGTTGCGCCAGCCGCCTTTACGGCGCGGTCCATCGTCTGGGGATACTCGGCGTCATCAAAATGGTCGGGAGGACGGGACAGGAAGCAACCGTAATAGCAGACGACCTTCAGCTTCGAAATATCTCTCTTTCTTGCCGAAGCAATCCGCTTCATCATCTCATCGGTAGCGAAAAACTCCAGCGGGTGGACCATTTTAAGCTTGTTGGTAAATTTATGCTTCAGGGTATTTTCCACTTGATGGCAGAGTTCCGGGTCTTTATCCATTTCGTGCAAGGCGAACTTAAACCGGGCATAACAGTAGGCACAGGGCACTATTAATTGTTCAAAGCCCTGCTCTTCAGCCTTGGCCAGGTTGGTCATGGCCAGAGACACCGCCATCTGACGTGAGGCAACATGGACCGCTGAAGAGCCGCAGCAGGACCAGCGTTTTACTTCCTTTATTGGCATATCCAGCGCCCGTAACACCGAGCGTAAGGAAGTATCGAAGTCCTTGCAGGTAGTATTCAGGCAGCACCCGGGATAATAGCCTAATATCATTATTTCTCTGACTTTCTGACCCGGGAACGTATACGGAGTGTTACGCCAAGGGCACCCAGGTCTGGTATGACGCTCAGCTTGCCCCGTTTGAACAAACCCAGGCCGAGTTTCAGGTCTTTACTGAATTCACGGGTGGCTAGTTTTAATCGTCCCATCAGCCCCATCTCAAACATGCGCCCGAATAATTGGATATTGCTTAAAGAGTAACGGTAGAAATCAGCAACAGCCGATTCCTTTGGCTTATATCCGTTGCTTAAAGCCATGACCCTCAGTGCATCCATGGCTTGGACCAGGTTCACGTCTTGGGGACAACGGGTTACGCAGGTTTCGCAGGTAGCACAAAGCCAGATAGTAGAGCTGCCCAGGACCAATTCTTTAAGCCCCAGCCGGGTGGCATGAAGAATCTGAGCGGGGGTGTAGTCCATGGCATAGGCGACGGGACAGCCGCTGGTGCATTTGCGGCACTGGTAGCAGGCGCTGATGTCAACATTACTCGATTTCTTTACAGATTCCAGGAATTGGGAGGCCTTTTCGGGATTGATTTCATATTCTACAGGAGCAGTGGAGGAGATAACTTTGTCTTGAGTAGCGGTTGTGTTTTTGCCTATTACCTCATTCAATTTTCTACTCCGTTATCTGCGGTATCCGCTTCCTTGCTTTGGAAAGATTCCCCCAGATAAGATTCTCCAGGTCTTCAACATTGATTGGTTTGACTAAATAATCAACCGCTCCCTGTTTCATGGCCTCCACCGCCAGTTCCACGGAAGGAAAGGCCGTAATGATGATAGACCTGATGTAAGGCTTCGATTGCTTTACCTCCCTGATAACCTCGATGCCACTTTTCCCGGGCAACCTCACATCCACGATTAGAATATCAAAGTCCCTTTTATTGATAAGCTCCAGGGCTTCTTCCCCCGTCTCGGCTGTGGTCACAACGTGCGCATCCTCGAGCGTATCTTTAAGGGATTCTCGTAAGATCGCCTCATCCTCTACAATGAGTAGTGAGCCTCCCTTGTCGGGATATTCTCCCAGGCTTTCTGCAATCAAATTGACTACATAGTCTTGCATGGAGGTGCCGTCGTAAGCGCATTTAACCTTGAGCTTTCTATACTCCTCTATCGATATTCTAAGGTGAAGCTGCCTCTTTTCATCATCCATGTCAATCTTCTGCATGGTATAAATATACCTTTATACCTATCTATATCATATTATACTACTGTTGTCAATAGGCAATATAAATATAGCTAATTATTTTGAAAATTTATCCAAATCGTCCTTGACAATTATAAGATGTTAGGGTATATTGGTACATTACAGCATGCGTCACCCCAAGCAGTGGATTTTATCGAACAGGAGGTGTGAGCTATGAAGCCAATCTTAGTAGCGGATGATGAAGCCATTGTGCGGGAATCGATAAGGGACTGGCTCGAAGATGCTGGGTATCAAGTAGCGATGGCGGAGAGCGGTGAAGAAGCTCTGGAGATGATAGATAAACAGGACTTCGGCATGGTTATCCTGGATTTAAGGCTACCTGGGATGCATGGCCTCGAGGTCTTAAAAGAGGTGAAGGCAAAGCGGCCGGATATGAAGTCCATTATAATCACTGCCTATCCCGCCGACCTGTCGCGAGATGAGGCGAAGAAGCTTGGCGCCATTGACTACCTCATCAAGCCCGTTTTCCCGGCAGATCTGGAAGCGCTAATCCGGGAAACCATTGCTCAAGGTGAGGGCAGTAGCTAAGGTTGGCGTCACCTGAGCAAATCTGGGTAAAATCCTTCAAAAGGTACCTAAAGGACGGTTTTACTTTTTGGGCCGGCTATAGTATAACAGGAGCAGAAGTAAGATTCGTGTGGCGTTACCTATGTTCAGGCAAGGTTTAAAGATTGTCTCCAACCCTCATTTCTGGGTGATATTGGCGCTGCTCGCCATTGGCGTAGTGCTGCACTACCCGCAACAGCTACTGGGTATTTCTTCACCATCTGTCTTTTCATTTCTGGGTCTAACCCGGCACGCCGTAGAGCGTATTTTCCTGCTCATACCTATCAGCTATATAAGTTATGTCTTTGGCTTGAGGGTAGGTCTCATCTCCCTGATAGTAGCAGCTGCTATAATGCTGCCTCGTGTTTTTCTCATCTCTGAATATTTTCCTGATTCAATGCTCGAGACTATTGACGTCATCGTTGTTGGCATGCTGATAAACCTGTGGTTTAACAGCTATAAAAAAGAAAAAGAGCGCCGCCAACGTATGCTCTCGGAACTGGAAACGGCCCACCGGCAGCTTCAATATCACACTGAAATTATAGAAGAAAAAGAGAAGCGGTTGGCCACTCTTAACAAGATATCAGCTGCCATTTCTCAATATCTGGAACTGGCCCAGATTTTAAATAGCGCTATCAATGGTGTTATTGATTCGATGCATATTGACGCCGCCTGGATACATCTTCTGGATGGGGATAACAATGAGCTTGTGCTGGCGGCACATCACGGCATTTGCGAAGAATTTACCAGACTTAAAGTGGGTTACGGCCTCAGCGGCACGGTAGCAGAGACCGGTCAACCATTATACATCGAGGATTTGAGCAAAGACTCCAGAGCCGCCAAGACCGTCCAACCGCAAATGCACTCTGCACTTATCGTACCTCTGAGAGCAAAGGGTGAGGTGAATGGTACTCTCGGAGTAAGCTCACTAAGCTTTCGCTCGTTCCAACAGGGTGAGATAGAATTACTCACCGCTATCGGCAATCAGATTGGCGTAGCCATAGATGATGCACGTCTCTATCAAAAACAAAGGAAAGCTGCCGATGAGCTACGGATATCGGAACAAAGGTATCGGGAACTGTTTGAAAGCGCCCACGATGCCATCTGGGTACACGACCTGGACGGCAATATTCTCACCGCTAATAGTGCTACCGAAACGCTGGGCGGATACAGTCTAAAAGAGCTGATAGGCATGAACGTGAGGATTTTCCTGCCTGAAGAGAGCTTGAATTTAGCCGGGCGAATTAAACGTTCGCTCCTTTTAGGGGAAACGGTAGAACAACCCTATGAACAACATCTCATAAGGAGAGATGGAACGATAGCGATACTACAGTTGGCCACCAGCTTAATCAAAGAAGATGACAAAACAGTTGGCTTTCAACATATCGCCAGGGACGTAACCCGAGAGAAAGAGATGCAAAACAAATTGAGCGTGGCTTACCATGACCTGAGTGAATCTCTTCAGCGATTGAAAGAAAGCCAGGAGCAGCTAATCCAGGCTGAGAAATTAACGTCGCTGGGTCAGTTGGCTGCCTCCATTGCCCATGAAGTCAACAATCCTCTGGCGGGTGTACTCGTCTATACCCAATTGCTGGCCAAGAAGATAAAAGGTGACAGTATTCCCAAAGAGGTCGCGCAGGAATACCTATCTAAAATGGAATTTGAACTCATTCGCAGTACTAAATTAATCCGCAATCTCCTTGATTTCGCGCGACAGTCACCCCCGGCCTTCCGGCAAGTTAATCTCAATGATGTAGTAAATCGAGCTTTCGAGCTCGTTGCTCATGCTGCTGAGCTGCAGCACGTCCGGGTTATCAAAGAGCTTGACTCCTCTCTACCTGACTTGACGGCCGACTTTGATCAGCTTCAACAGGTCTGCACTAATCTTATCCTGAACGCTGTCCAGGCAATGCCAGAAGGAGGCAAATTAATCCTCCGCACCTCGGTTAAACACGACCAGCTTAAAATAGAGGTCCAGGACACAGGCTCTGGCATTTCCCCAGAGAATATGGGCAAGCTCTTCACCCCTTTCTTTACCACCAAGCGGCAGGTCAAGGGGGTAGGATTAGGTTTAGCAGTGGCCTATGGTATTGTCCAGCGCCACAAAGGGAAAATAGAAGTACAAAGTAAGGAAGGAGAGGGTACGACCTTTACTATCTATTTACCCATCCATCTTGAAGAACTTAAAGAAAAAAGTTAAGGCTGTCTGGAAATTGCCCTGTGAAGTCACAAATACCGCTTGAAATTGATAACAAAAGAACTGGCAATAGTTGAGAAGACCAAATATCTGAGCAATTCATTATCACACGCGGAAATAAGTTACTTATTATTTGCTTTTAGTATATCGTATCTGGTAAAGCCTTAAAGGGAGTTGCCAGATTGGCATTTGCACACTTGGGGTTCCTTATCTTCCAATCATATTGGGGGCAAGGTCTGCAATAATATTCTTATTTTGTCAGGGTTGAGGTGCAGTTAGGGCAACGGGTCGCTTTGAGAGAGATATTGGTATAGCAAAAAGGGCATTCCCTGGTGGTCGGTGAGGCCGGTGCGGCTACCTTTTTGGGGGTCTGCATCCTCGCAATCGGGCGGACCACAAAGAAAAAGATTACGGCCGCTAAGATTAAAAAGCTAATGATAGTGTTGACGAATTGCCCGTAGTTCAGTGTCACCGCGCCGGCGGATTGGGCCGCGGCCAGAGAAGTGTACGGCCCCGCAGTGGCACCTTGCTTAAGGACAATAATCAGGTTGGAAAAATCGATTTTACCCAGGAGCAGGCCGATGGGCGGCATAATGACGTCTTTCACTAATGAAGATACTATGGCGCCGAAGGCCGCGCCGATGATGATGCCCACCGCCATATCGACCACGTTACCTCTTAAAATAAAGGCCTTAAAATCTTTGAGCATGAATGACCTCCTTTTATTTTTTATAGCTGGCTTGATAATAGAAAATCGCAACACCTGTGTCAAATTATGGGAATACTTACTCAAAATGTTTCAGGTACAAACGGTGAAGGTAGGCTTTAAAACCATGCTTCTTCCAGAACGGATAGCCTACTTTGTTTCCTGAAGCTACCGAAAGTTCAATCATGTCTATCTTCTGCGACCTGAACCAGTCCAGTATTTTCTCCAGTATGGCTGTGCCGATGCCCCGCCGGCGGCATCTCGCTGTTACGGCCATCATATCTATCGCCCCGAATTTTTCTCGCTTGAATCCGGGTACTGATTTTCTTATCTGCGCTACCGAAAAACCTATCACCTTACCTTCATCCACGGCGACCAGGACAAGGGTGTCTTCCGCTACTATCAACCTTCTCAAATACTCTTCAAAGCCTGTACGGACGTTATCAACCATGGAATAGCGGGGGTCTATATCTTGATGATAAAGTGCGAATTCTTCCCAGACATCAACAATTTCGGGGACGTGAGAAGCTTGCGCTACCATTATCTTGAGGTTACTAGTCTTCACCATTCAGTGTTTCTTCCCTTTATCCTTCTCGAAGTACGGTTCCCGGGTCATGCCTTCGCCGGCCAGCATGATTTCTATCTGGATAATCGGCCTATCCACGCGCGTAATCTCCAGCGGGCAGTGCGGAAAGCCTTTCGGAAGAAAGACGATCGTGGGCCGGGTGAAGACATGCTTTTCCAGCTCCGCGCCCAGGTAGAGCACCACCTCCGCCCCGAAGTCCTCCGGGTCGGCCGGGTTGCCACCGTACCATGCCAGGAACTCATCGAAGTTATGCGTGTGGCAGGGATTGTTCGATTTAAACGGCTTCTTGACGAACTGGTGGCCCATGTTGAAATTATAGTTGAACATTTTATGATTTACCCACAGGCCGTCGAAGACCGTCCGGCCATCGTCCTCGGCGTGTATCTGCCGGCGGGGCGGATGGGCGACGTATTTATCATACTTACCTGACATAGTGCACCTCCCGGTATCATAAATCCGAGAAATTCTAGCCCATTTATCTTGACGCTGTCAACGCAAACGGCTGACTTGCCTGATTATTACGATTGTGACGTTTTCGTGACGACTGGAAGGTATTTCGTGATGTCCCTGTGACACTGTTTACTTACAATATTTTCAATTATAGCGATGGTTACAACTGCGAGAGACGTTAAGACCGTTACGCTTATGCCGTGATTTAAAGATAATCGCTTAAGGGGGAAAATAATATCAGTAGTGAGGAAGGGTGATGAACGTCGTTAAGTTCAAGGGGTGCCGGCGTTGTGGCGGTGACCTGTTCCTGGAGCGTGACCCCGATGGAGTCTATATATCCTGTCTCCAGTGCAGCGCTATTTACTTCAAACGCCTCGTACCTCCCATGCTCCCCAGGTCCAAACCCAGGAAAATTTTCGCGCGCTGATTGACAGTTCTTGCGTATATCATTTGTCTTCCCCGGCCGGCTGTTCCCGTTCCCTGAGCCAGCGCTTGATTTCGTCCAGGGCGGGCGGGGAGATATAGAAGACCTGAATATCCGGCGGGAACTGGACCTGGTGATTTTCCCTCATAAATAATAAGCCGATTTCGTCCGTTTTCAGCGTTGCGTCTATACGTCGGGCGATAGACTCGTTTCTCTTCTTTCCAGCTTCGATGTAGGCCTCATAGACTTTAGAAATTACTTTAGGATTCTGCAGGCCAATCAGCAGGCAACGGTTCCAGTCCATAAACTCCGTCAGGGTGTCGCCTTCCTCCAGGGCTTCCAGCTGAGCCTTTTTCTCCAGGCAGGTACAGACGATATGATGGCTTTTTTCGCTTAATTCGCTGATGGCCTTACTGCCGGCTTCGCTGGCTTGCGGTATCAGCTCGTGATATATTCTATTGACTTCGCCGAGTTTTAGGACCAGTTCGGCTATTTGCCTGGCAACCTGTTCCCAGTACCTGTTGAATTTCTCTTCGTAACCTTCCAGCGGTTCCGGATTACCGAAAACGAGCGGCACGAAGAACAGCTTCCTGCCTTTTTTGAAGTCCGCCACCGGAGGTTTTTCTATCTTACCCAGTTCCTCGGCCATTGACGGCTCTCCTTCTAATCATCATGACGACAAGGATATCTAACGCAGTGTCTTGGCGCAATCCTGGCAGACAACAAGTACCGGGATAAAGCGGGTGACGGTCCGCATCTCTTCCAGCGGCTTCTCTTTCTCACACAGGCGGCATTTGAAACGGATTTCTATATCTCTCGGTTTCCCGGCTTCACCTTTTTCCTTAGCTTTTCCTGCCATAGATACTCCTTAAAAATCACGTGCGATGAATACTACCTTTGCAACGGTACCGTATTTGAGGGGGTAACGATACTATTAAGGATTTCACGGTTGCTATCGATAACGGCCCGGCTGGTGACAATACAGTTCGCCAACCTGGCATTAGCCCCGACGGTGACATTGTCCCACAAAACGGCGTTTTCAACAATGGCGCCTTCGCCCAGGCGGCAGTCCCGCCCCATCACCACCGGTCCGGTGAGTCGAACGTCTTTGTCTATCCGGCAGCCATCGCCAATCATTACCGGAGGGGTAATCGCCGCCGCCGGATACAGGGAAACGTCCGCACCGCAATGGATACCACCCTTCCCTGATCTAATTGGGGGAAAAAGCGGGCTCTTTGCCTTCGATGTCAGGAGGTCGATATTCAGACCGAAATATTTACCCGGTGTCCCCATGTCCAGCCAGAAGCCGCGGTCAGGATAGCCGTAGACCGGCTCACCTGCCTCCAGGAGGCCGGGGAAAAGCCCCCTTTCGAACATATAATGGGTGTTTGACGGTATATACTTTAACACTTCCGGCTCCAGGAAATAGGTGCCGGCGTTTATCCAGTGGGTGGTGGCCTCGGCGAGGGGAGGTTTTTCGATAAACCGTTTCACCTTACGATTGTTATCCGTTTCCACCACACCGAAAGCGCTGGGGTCATCCACCCAGGTCAGGGATATGGTGGCTCTGGCTTTCTTTTCCCGATGGAAGGCAAGCATATCAGCCAGGTTGAGGTCGGTAAAGATATCACCGTTCAGCACCAGAAAAGTGCCGTCCAGGCAGGCCTCAGCGTTTTTGACTGCGCCGGCGGTGCCCAGCGGCTCTTTTTCCAGGTAATAGGTGAGCCGCACGCCGCACCGGCTGCCGTCCCCGAAACAGTCTTGAATGACTTCGGGGAGGTAGTTCATCGTCAGGATAATATCCTCGATGCCGTACTGCTTGAGATAGGCAAAGGTATGCTCCATGGCGGGCCGGTTAAGCACCGGCACCACGGACTTGGGCCGTTCCTCGGTCAGGGGTCGGAGTCTTAACCCCGGGCCACCCACCAGAATTACCGCTTTCGGCTGCGGTTTACGTTTTGTATTCTTCATGTAATGTAAAAAATCAGCTTTCGGACTTTATTATAGCATCAATTGGCTCAGGGAGAAAAAACCGGTATTGCTATATAGGCAGAATACCTGTTAAAATGGGCTGTTTAGACGAGTTTTTACCTCCTTTTTTTATCATGTCATTAGCTCAAATCCTGGCCATCGTTATTTTTGCCCTCATGTTTGCCGCTATCACCAGCGGTAAAATACACCGCTACATTGCCGCCATCATCGGCGCCGCTTTAATGATAGTGGTCGTCTTCCTTATCGTCATGAGAAGCTCCGATGCTTTATGGAGCGTGCTTAATCTGGCGCAACTGGGGCAGGCGCATTTCTGGATGCCGGGCGCCCATCCTGTGGAATCCCAGGGCGTCAACTGGCAGACCATTATCTTCATCGGCGGGATGATGGTCATGGTCTGCGGGTTGGAGTCGGTGGGGTTTTTCCGCTGGTTGTGCCTGTATACGGCGCGCCTGGCCGGGTGCCGGGTAATCCCCATCCTGATTTCCTTCATGGTGCTCTCGGGTTTCCTCTCCATGTTTATCGATAGCATTACCGTAATGCTATTTCTCAGCATGGTAACTATCGAGCTGGCGCGCCTGCTCAAGTTCGACCCGGTGCCGCTAATCGTGGCGGAGATATTTGCCGCCAATACCGGCGGCAGCGCCACCATGAGCGGCGACCCGCCGAATATCATCGTCGGTACTGCCTATGGTTTTACCTTTACTGACTTTGCGGTTAATACCGGGCCTATCGCCTGGGCGGGGATGCTCCTGGCCGTCGTCTTTTTTTATCTCATCTTCCGTAAAGTCCTCAAGCAACAGACCAATCCCGCCGAGATGATGAAAGCCTGTCCCTTACCAGGTTCCGCCATCACCAACCCGCTCCTTTTCAAGCTGGC
>CAZXYV010000013.1:0-14350 GCA_964645025.1 uncultured Dehalococcoidaceae bacterium
AAAAGGAGTTGGCTACCATCTCCAGAACAATCATGTCCCCATCCTGTGTTATTTCAGCTCGATATATGTCCCGCACCGTTCGCTTCGTCCGGGCGGTCCCGGCGCTGGCAACGAAAGAAGCGAAGTCGTGCCGGCCGATAAGTGACCGGCAGGCCCGCTGCATTGCGGCTATATCCAGCTCGCCGGTGACACGGCAGGAAAATCCCTGCCTTATCGGCGAGCGTGTCGCGCTATTTAGAATTGTATATTTATAGGTCCGCCGGATGGCTCTGCGCCGTACATCGAAGTCAGCGTCCGCCTGGTGGGCTTCCTTGACGGCGATATCGCTGGGCAGGAAGTGGTTCAGGCCGTCGATGAAGACGTTTAGCGGCAGGCCGGCATCCGTCCGGAAGCTGACCACCTGCCCGGTGGCATGCACCCCGGCATCAGTCCGGCTGGCCATCTTGACCCTGATTTTCTCGCCTGTAAGCTTTTGCAATGCTTTCTCTATCTCCCCCTGGACGGTCGGCGCATTAGTCTGGTACTGGGAGCCGTGGTAATTGGCGCCGTCATATTCCAGGATAAGTACTACTCTCGTGCCGGTTGCCAGGCCTGTAACCATATTCCCTTCCGCCGGAAGCGGGTTTTACTTTACCAGCTCCAGCTGGGCCATGCGGGCGTTATCGCCCAGCCTGGGTTGCAGCTTGGTAATACGGGTGTAGCCGCCGGGGCGCTCCTTATACCTCGGGCCAAGCTCGGCGAATATCTTCTCGGCGACTTTTTCATCCGTGATAAACGCCAGCGCCTGGCGGTAGGAGTTAAGCCCGCCCTTTTTCCCCAGCGTAATCATCTTCTCGGCCATGCCGCGGACTTCCTTGGCCTTGGCCTCGGTGGTGACGATTTTCTCGTGTTTCAAGAGGTCGGTAACCAGGTTGCGGTACAGTGCCTTACGATGCCCGCTGGCCCGGCTAAACCCTCTTCCTGCTATTTTATGCCTCATGTTGCTGGCTCTCCATATCGGGATTATTATTCTTTGGTTTCGCCTTCGGCGGCTTCATCAGCCGCGGCGGCCAGGGCTGTTTTCCCTTTTTTAGCTTTGGGTTGGCTTTCTTCCGCCACTTCCTCCGGTGCCTCTTCGGTCTTGGGATTGAGCGATAGTCCTATGGCAGTCAGGCGGTCCTCAATCTCCTGATAGGACTTTTGCCCGAAGTTTCGCAGCTTGAGCAACTCTTTCGTGCCCTTGGCGACCAGCTCGCCTACCGTGGTGATGTTGCTGCGCCTCAGGCAGTTCATCGTGCGTACTGAAAGGTCGAGCTGCTCCACCGGCATATTGTATTTTTCATCGGGGATAGAGAGGCGGATAGCCCGCTCCTCGGCTTTCATCTGGGAAATCTTGACGAACTCGACGAAAGGTGTCATCTGCTCTATCAGAATGGCCGCGGCGCGGCTCATGGCGTCCACCGGTGACATGGTGCCGTCGGTCCAGATTTCCAGGGTCAGCCGCTCGCGGCTGGTCTCCCGTCCGAGGTGGGTCGGCTCGATGGTATAGTTGACCTTGCGTACCGGGGTGAAAATGGCGTCCACGGGAATCGTGCCCACCGGGGTGTTATCCGTAGACTCGGCGGGCCGGAAGCCGGTGCCGATTTCCACGTCCAGTTCTACGTAGAGCCGGCTCTTGGGATTGCTCAGGGTGATCAGGCAGAGCTCCGGATTGGTAATCTCGAAATCGGCGGATGGCTTGATATCGGCGGCGCAGATGCGCCCGTCGCCTTCAACCTCCAGTATCAGCGTACCGCCGCGGTCGGAGAGGGGTTTAATCCTCACCTCTTTCACGTGGAGCAGGAACTCGATGACATCTTCCTTGGCGTTGGGGATAACCGTGAACTCGTGCTGGACTCCTTCAATTCTTACCTGAGTAACAGCCGCCCCGGTGAGATAGCCGAGTAAGACGCGGCGTAAGGAGTTGCCCAGTGTGATACCGAACCCCTTTTCCAGCGGCTCGGCGACGAATCGTCCGAAGTTCTCCGTTTGTTCGGTACATTCGATATGTGGG
This sequence comes from uncultured Dehalococcoidaceae bacterium, assembly GCA_964645025.1. Lineage (GTDB taxonomy): Bacteria > Chloroflexota > Dehalococcoidia > Dehalococcoidales > RBG-16-60-22 > Fen-1077. The sequence goes on from CAZXYV010000013.1 coordinate 2,033, forward strand.
ACTAACAGTCCAGCCAATGAATTGCCTCCTTATATATTAACCTAACGGGAATAGTACTCGGTAATCGCTTTAGCGTCGAACGTAGCGCCGATTTGTTCCGGCGTGGGCATGGTCAGCACCTGCCCTACCAGGGTTTGCCGGTCCAGGCTCAGCCAGTTCAGGACGGTCTTGCCCTCGATGTTCTCCGCCAGCGTTTTATAATATTCGGTCTTGCGGCTGCCTTCGCGCCAGCTTATGGAATCGCCTTCTTTGACCAGGTAGGAAGGGATATTGGTCTTGCGCCCGTTCAACATGATATGCCCGTGCCGCACCAGCTGGCGGGCCTGCTTGCGGGAATCGGCGAAACCCAGCCGGTAGATGACGTTATCCAGTCGCCTCTCCAGCAGCACCAGGAGATTTTCGCCGGTGATACCCGTCTGTCTTTCCGCCATGGCGAAAGTCTTGCGGAACTGTCTCTCCAGAGTGCCATAGGAAAAACGGGCCTTCTGCTTTTCACGCAGCTGTAAGCCGCGGTCAGAGGTTCTCCTCCGCCGCCGTCCGGCCGCCTGCCCCGGCGGTTTATTGCGCTTATCGATTTCGCATTTGGGTGTATAGCACCGGCTGCCCTTGAGAAAGAGCTTTTCACCGCTACGCCGGCATAAACGGCATACTGCTCCTGTATATCTTGCCATAATTTTCCTCTTTTAAACCCTTCTCCGCTTGGGAGGACGGCAGCCGCCATGAGGTATGGGCGTGACATCCCTGATTCCGGTTATATACAGGCCAGTACCCTGTAGCGAGCGGATAGCCGCCTCGCGGCCGCTGCCCGGGCCTTTGATATATACCTCGACCTGGCGCAGGCCGTGTACCATCGCTTTACGGGCGGCATCCCGGGCCGCCATCTGCGCGGCGTAAGGAGTGCCTTTGCGGGAACCTTTAAAACCGGCCGTGCCGGAACTTCCCCAGCCCAGGGCATTCCCTTCCGGGTCGGTGAGCGTGACGATGGTGTTATTAAAGCTGGACTGAATATAGGCCTTCCCGGTAGGGACTGCCTTTTTCTCCCGCCTTCTGGTCTTGGTTTTCTTCTTTTGTGGCACCCTTGCCTCCTTAGTAAGTCCTCTAAATTACTTCTTAGCCGTGCCGCGCTTCTGGCCTCGGCCGGCTACCGTCTTGCGTTGACCGCGCTTGGTACGGGCGTTGGTACGGGTCCGCTGTCCTCTGGCCGGTAGACCGTGGCGGTGCCGGCTCCCGCGGAAACTGCCGATTTCTATCAGGCGCTTGATATTAAAGTTTATCTCTTTCCGCAGCTCGCCCTCGACCCGGTACTGTTTATCGATAATTTCACGTAGCTTGTTAATCTCTTCTTCGGTGAGGTCTTTTACCCTCACCTCCGGCGCTATTTTGGCCTTGGCCAGTATCTTCTGGCTCAGGGCCGGCCCGATGCCGTAAATATATTGCAGCGAGACCCAGGCCTGCTTGTTGACCGGTATATCTATTCCCGCGACACGTGGCATTTACATCCTCCTTGTTCCGAGATAAATCGGAACTAGCCCTGCCTCTGTTTGTGCTTGGGGTTCTCACAGATAATCCTGACTACCCCGCGCCGTTTAACGACTTTACACTTTTCACATCTTACTTTAACGGAAGCTTTTACTTTCATAGTTTAAACCTTTATTTTACTTCAGCCGGTAGGTGATTCTGCCCCGCGTCAGGTCATAGGGGGAAAGCTCTATCAGCACCTTATCACCGGGTAGGACTCTGATATAGTGCATCCTTATCTTGCCTGAGATATGGGCCAGCACCTGGTGCTTGTTGGGGAGCTCGACGCGAAACATCGCGTTGGGTAGAGCCTCTATCACCGTCCCCTCGACTTCAATGGCCTCTTTCTTAGGCATAAATTTCCTGGGTCAGTACCTCCGGTTCAGTATTATTAATCGCAATCGTATGCTCAAAATGCGCCGAAAGGCTGCCGTCCGCCGTGAGCACCGTCCAGTGGTCATCGGCGATACGGGTGCGCCAGCTGCCGGCGTTCAACATCGGTTCCAGGGCGAGGGTCATACCCTTTTTCAGTACCGGGCCCGTCCCGGCTGGCAGGCCGTACGGCGGCTCGGTGCTGTTAGGTATTTGCGGGTCCTCGTGCATCTGCCGGCCGATGCCATGGCCGGTATACTCACGTACTACGGAGTAACCTCGCGACGCAGCGTAGCTCTGGATGGCCGCGGTAACATCGCCGAGTTTGGCCCCGGCTTTGGCCGCAGCGATGCCGCTTTCCAGAGAGCCGCGCGTCGCCTCGATGAGGCGCATCGCCTCCGGGCTGGCCTCGCCGACGGGTACGGTCACCGCGGCGTCACCCTGGAAACCTTGGTATATCGCGCCGAAATCGAGGGCGACGATATCTCCGTTTTTCAGGACCCTGTCTCCCGGAATCCCGTGGACAATCTCATCATTGATAGACACGCAGACCGTCGCCGGGTAGCCGCGGTAACCTTTGAACGAAGACTCGGCCCCCAGCCTTTTCAGCTCTTTTACGGCGATGATGTCAAGCTCCTTTGTTTTCATACCCGGTTTCAAATGATCGGTCAATATTTTCAGCACTTCCGCGACAATCCGACCGGCCTGCCGCATCACGGCTATCTCTTTCTCAGATTTTATCTCGATGCCCATCCCTATCCCCCCGGGTGCAGGGCGGTAGATATCCGCTGGTTGATGACGGCGGTGGCGCCTTCGCCGTTTATCTCCAGCAGCTTCCCCGCCTTTTTAAAGTAGTCGATCAGGGGGGAGGTCTCTTTAAAATAAACCTCCAGCCGCTTTCGCACCGTCTCGGCTTTATCATCGGCACGCTGGTATAGTTCACCGCCGCAGCGGTCGCACTTGCCGGCCACCTTGGGCGGAGAGTCCACCTCGTGATAGGGCGCCTGGCACTGGCGGCAAATCCAGCGTCCGCCCAGCCTTTTTAAAAGCTCACCCTCCGATACTTTAATATATACCGCTTTATCGATGGCCCTGGACTGCTTTGCCAGGGCCTTGTCCAGCGCCTTCGCCTGCTTCAGGTTCCGGGGAAAGCCATCGAGTATCGCCCCGTTTTTCACGTCCGGGGCCGCGAGCCTCTCCAGTACCATCTGTATCGTTATCTCATCGGGGACCAGCTGTCCCTTTTCCATGTAGGACTTGGCCTTTTTCCCCAGGTCGGTTTCCTGCTGGAGCGCCTTCCGGAAAAGGTCGCCGGAGGCTACCTGTACCAGTTTCATCTTCTCGGCCAGCATCACGGCCTGTGTACCTTTGCCTGCCCCGGGTGCCCCCAGAAGAATAATATACACCTTTACTCCTATTTAATAAAGCCTTCATAGCGCCGCATGACCAGCTGGGCTTCGAGCTGCTTCATCGTGTCCAGCACCACGCCGACTACGATGAGCATACCCAGGCTGGAGAGCTGTATCTGCTGGACATTGGTCACCGTCTGCGCCAGGAAGGGCATCACCGCCACGAAAGCCAGGAAGAGCGCCCCCGCCCAGGTTATCCGGTTGATGACGGCGCTGAGATAGGAGGCGGTGTTTTTTCCCGGCCGTATCCCGGGGACGAAGCCGCCCTGCTTTTGCAGGGTGCCCGGCAGGTCCTGCTGCTGGTAGGTCACCGTGGTATAGAAGAAAGTGAACCCGACCGATAACAAGAAGTAAAGAATCCAGTAAAACCCGCCAGGAGAGGTACTGGGGTTGAACCAGTTGGCGATGGTATCGGCGAAGCCCGGCTGTCCGGATTTGATAAAATAGCTGGCGACGATGCCCGGGAAAAGCACCACCGACATCGAGAAGATAAGCGGTATCATGCCGGCGCTGTTGACGCGCATCGGGATATGCGTCGAGCCGGACTGGCGGTACATGCGGCCGCCGCGGAAAACGCTGCGGGCATATTGGACCGGGATACGGCGGTGCGCTTCGGTGAAAATGACAATCAGCACTACCGTAACCAGCGTGATAAGAACGTAGACGGCCAGCCCCATGGGATTCCCCTTGGCCAGGAAGCCCTCCTGTATCAGCGTCGGATAGCCGGCGACGATGCCGCCGAAAATAATAATCGAGATACCGTTGCCGATGCCGTACTCGGTGATTAGCTCTCCCAGCCAGACCAGGAAGATGGTACCGGCAATCAGCGATATCACCATGGTGACGGTGGCCAGGGTATTGGAAGGGTCGACCGCGCCGGCGCGCTGGAGTAAGACCAGTTGCCCGTAGCCGGAAAGGCCGGCCAGAGGTATCGTCAGCCAGTGCGTAATCAGATTAATCCTGTTCTTACCGGATTCCCCCTCCTGTGACAGCGCCTGAAGCTTGGGGATGACCGGCACTAAAAGCACCATGATAATGGAGGCGGTGATATAAGGATAAACGCCCATGGACGCCACGCTGAACTGCCTCATGGCGCCGCCGCTGAACAGGTCGAGCATGCCGAGTAAAGCGTTACTTTCGAAGAGCTGCTTGAGCGCCGCGACGTTGACACCCGGTAGCGGCACGTGGGCGATAAAGCGGAACGCCACCAGGATTAAGACAGTAATCAGTATCCGGCGCCGCAGGTCGGGCAGGCTGAAGGCGTCGAGCATGGCCTGGAGTAATCTGGGTCTACTCGGCCTTGGCTGCATGCTCTACCTCCTCGGCCTTGCCGCCGGCGGCCTCAATCTTAGCCTTGGCCGCCGCCGAAAATTTATTTGCCTTGACCGTCAGGGCGCGGTCGATGTCCCCATCGGCCAGGATTTTAATCGGTTTAGATAATGATTTGATAATCCCCGCCGCCAGCATCATCTCCGGAGCCACCTCGGTACCGGCGTCGAACACATTGAGCGCGCCGACGCTGACGGTGCTATATTCCGTCCGGAAGATGTTGGTGAAGCCGCGCTTCCGGGGCAGGCGCTTGATTAAAGGCAACTGCCCGCCCTCGAAGCCGGGGCGCACTTTATTGTTACCGGCCCGGGCCTTCTGGCCTTTACAGCCGCGTCCGGAGTAGGTGCCATGACCGCTACCGTTGCCGCGGCCGACACGCTTTCTGTCTTTCCGTGAGCCCGGTGCCGGGGCGATACTATTCTGTCTGAGCAATCTCTTCCTCCACTTTGACCAGGTGTCTAACCTTGTTAATCATACCCCTTACGGATTTGGTATCTTCATGGACAACGCTGTGGTTCAGCCGGTGTAACCCCAGGGCTCTTATCGTTAGCCGCTGTCTCTCTTCACAGCCGATATAGCTTTTAATCCAGGTAACCCGTATGTTAGCCACTCGCCGCCACCCCCTCCGCGCTAACTGTTCCCTTGCGTCTGGCTATCTCATCCTTGGGGATTTTAAGCATGCTAAGGGCCACCATCGTCGCCTTGGCGACGTTGATATGGTTAGTGTTACCGAGCGATTTCGTTAAAATATCTTTTACCCCGCTGGCCTCCAGCACGGCCCGGACACTACCGCCGGCGATGACGCCCGTGCCCGGCGCCGCCGGTTTCAAAAATACCTCGGAAGCGCCGAAATGGGCCCTGATTTCATGAGGGATGGTGCCTCCTACCAGCGGCACCTTGAGGATATACTTCCTGGCCTGGGCGCCGCCTTTGCTTATCGCGGCGGGCACCTCGTTAGCCTTGCCGATGCCGAGGCCGACATGCCCGACGCCGTCTCCGGTGACCACCAGGGCGCTGAAGCGGAGGCGTTTGCCTCCTTTCATCACCTTGGCCACGCGGTTGACGTCGATAAGTTTATCGTTGAGGTTCAGGTCGGCCGGGTCAATATGACTTAATGGTTGCTTCATCCCACTTGCCTCATCTTCTTTAGAACTTGAGTCCGCCTTTACGGGCGGCATCGGCCAGCGCTTTCACGCGGCCCTGGTACCTAAAACCGCCGCGGTCAAAGGCTACCTGGCTGATTCCTTTCTCTTTGGCCCGTTTGGCGACCAGCGAACCGACCAGTTCGGCCCGGCCGGTCTTTTTTTTGCCTTTGGAGTCGTTCTTTATCTCCGTATCCAGTGTCGATGCCGCGATCAGGGTACTACCCTGTTCGTCATCGATTACCTGGGCGTAAATATGGTTCAGGCTGCGGAAAACGCATAATCGCGGTCTGGCTGTGGTGCCGCTAATCTTCTGCCTGACCCGTGCGTGTCTCCTGTTGCGTGCGTCTCTGGTGTTGTATTTACTCATTACTGCGTCCTGCCCACTGCTTTACCGGCCTTGCCCGGTTTGAGATGTACCAGTTCTCCAGCGTATTTAATACCCTTCCCTTTATAGGAATCGCGGGTGCGGATGGCCCGGATTTCCGCCGCCATCTCACCGACGACTTCTTTATTGATGCCGCTGATTTTAATCCGGTTATTGCCTTCCATGGCCAGGGTGATGCCGGGCAGGGGCTTCACTTCTACCGTATGTGAGAAGCCGAGGCGGAAGGTGAGGTTATTACCGGTCTTCTCGCCGCGGAAGCCCACCCCGACTATTTCCAGCGTCTTCTCGAAGCCTTTAGATACCCCCTCGACCATGTTCGCCAGGAGGCTCCGCGTCAGTCCGTGGAAAGCGCGGTGTTTCTTGCTGTCATCGGGCCGGGATACAATCAGGCTGCTACCCTCCATTTTCACGGACATCTCGGGGGGCAGGGTGCGCGTAAGCTCGCCCTTAGGGCCTTTGACCGTGATGTTATCCCCTTTTATATTCACCGTCACCCCGGACGGTATCGCGATGGGCATTTTACCTATTCTCGACATACGTGTCACTCCAGGTTCGGTTTACCAGACATAGCATAATAGTTCGCCGCCGGCACTCTGGCGCCAGGCCTGCTGACCTGTCCTGAGACCGGTGGACGTGGATATAATGGCGACGCCCAGGCCGCCGAAAACGCGCGGGATTTCTGTTTTTTGCACATACACCCTTAGCCCGGGTTTGCTGATTCGCTTGAGTCCCGAGATCGCCGGCCGGTTATCTTCCATATAGCGGAGATGGATTTTAAGCGAACGGTGCGGCTTGCCTTTCACCACCTCGTAGTCGGTGATGAAGCCTTCCTCCTTGAGGATTTTGGCGATGGCCAGCTTCATCTTGGATGCCGGTAAAATCACGCTATCATGTCTTACCATGACGGCATTCCGTATCTGGGTCAACAAATCGGCGATTGGGTCACTCACTGTCATAACTGATATTTTCCTTTTTTAGCTTACCAGCTAGATTTTCTCACTCCCGGGAGCTGCGCATCGAGGGCCAGCGTGCGGAAGCATATCCGGCAGATGCCGAACTTGCGTATATAGGCGCGGGGCCGCCCGCACAGTTTGCAGCGGTTATGCTTTCGTACCGGGTACTTGGGTGTACGCTCCGACTTTAAAATCATTGATTTTTTTGCCATAGTTAACTCGCTCCATCCTTGGCGAAGGGCATTCCCATCAGCTCGAGCAGGCGTCTGCCGTCTTCGTCGTTCCTGGCGGTGGTGACAATTACTATTTCCATACCGCGTATTTTATCGATTTTGTCGTACTCTATTTCGGGGAACAGGATTTGCTCCTTGAACCCCAGGGTATAGTTACCGCGGCCGTCGAACGAGTCGGGGGGCACACCCTGGAACTCATGCATCCGGGGCAGTACCGCGTTCACCAGTTTATCAAAGAAGTTATACATGCGCTCGCCGCGCAGCGTCACCTTGAGGCCGATGGGCATGCCGGCTCTCAGCCGGAAGTTGGCGATGGACTTCCGGGAGCGGGTAATGACCGGGTGCTGCCCGGCGATGGCAGTCAGGTCTCCCTGCGCCGCTTCCAGCGCCTTGGCGTTGGTTATCGCTTCACCCAGGCCGATGTTGAGGACAATCTTCTCGAGGCGCGGCGCCTGCATGATGTTTTTAAATCCGCTGAGCTCCATCAGGCGGGGCACGACCTCTTCACGGTATCTGTCTTTCAATCTCGCCATTTTACTCAATCACCTCGTGGCAGACGCGGCAGAATCTGACCTTCCGGCCGTCCTCCAGCTTTTTATAGCCGATGCGGACGGGCTTATTGCATTTATTGCACATTAACATGACTTTAGATACATCCAGGGGCGCTTCCAGGTCGATGATGCCGGCCTGCCGTACCTTTCCCTTGGCTTTGGAATGCTTTTTAACGAAGTTAAGCCCTTCAACTATCAACTGCTGTTTTTCCGGGTAGGCGAAACGGACCTTACCCTTTTTACCCTTGTCCTTGCCGGCGATAACCAGCACGGTATCGTCTTTCCTGATTTTCATAACCTTTTCTGCCTTACAACACCTCCGGCGCCAGCGAAATAATCTTGGTATAGTTCTTATCTCTCAACTCTCTGGCTACCGGCCCGAAGATACGGGTGCCTTTCGGATTATTTTTTTCGGTCAGTATGACCGCGGCATTTTCATCGAATCTGATGTAAGAGCCGTCGTTGCGCCGGAACGGATACGACTGGCGCACAATAATAGCGCGGACGATATCACCCTTCTTGGTAGGGGCATTGGGTATGGCCTTTTTCACGGAGGCCGAGATGACATCCCCTATCTGTGCATATTTCCGGCGGCTGCCGCCGAGTACGGTGATGCACATGATTTCACGGGCACCGGTGTTATCGGCTACCTTGAGCATGGTCTGCATCTGAATCATATCTGTTTCACCCGAATCCTAACTTGTTATCTCACTGGGTTTAATATCCGCTACTTCGGCCTTGGTCATTACTTCCGCGATGCGCCATCTCTTGAGCCGGGAGATGGGGCGGGTTTCCACAATCATGACCGTATCGCCGGTCTTGCTCTGTTTCTTTTCATCATGAACGTAGTATTTCACGACCCTGCGGACGGTTTTATTGTATATCGGATGTCGCCACGGCGTATTTACAGCGACAATCACGGTCTTGTCCATTTTATCGCCGATGACCTTACCGACTCTGGTCTTGCGTTTTTCTTCCATAATATCCCAACCTACCTTATACCCAGTTCTCTTTCCTTGAGGAGGGTTTCCAGCCGGGCAATATTCCGTTTAACCCTCCGCACCTCGCGGTGGTTGACCAGTTGCTTGGTAGCGAGGCGAAAACGCAGGTTAAAGAGCTCCTGGTGAGTACCTTCCAGCTGCTTTTTCAATTCATCGGTGCCGAGGTCTCTAAATTCCTTAAGTTTCAACTTCATAACTCCCTTCAGGGTGAACCCTTCAGGATGAACCCTATTTAGCCGGTGGATTGCCCGTGGAGGTGAGTGTTTCTCTGAAGACGAATTTGGTCTTCAGGGGCAGTTTGTGCGCGGCCAGGCGTATCGCCTCCTTGGCGACGCTTTCCGCCACTCCCGCCATCTCAAACATTATCCGGCCGGACCTGACTACGGCTACCCAGTGGTCCGGCAGGCCCTTGCCGCTGCCCATACGGGTCTCCGCCGGTTTTTTGCTGACCGGCTTATCCGGGAAGACGCGTATCCAGACCTTGCCGCCACGGCGAATATGGCGCGTAATGGCGCGCCGGGCTGCCTCAAGCTGGGCGGCGGTTATCCAGGCTGACTCTAGTGCCTGCATACCATAGTCGCCGAAGTCAACCGCGTTACCCGCCTGGGCCGTACCGTTGCGGCGGCCTCTCTGCGACTTACGATATTTAACGCGCTTAGGCTGCTCCATCCTTCGCCTCTTTCTCTTTCTTCCGGGTCGGTTCCTTTTCTTTCTTTACTTCGGCGGCCGGTTTCACAGTTTTGGCCTCCGCCTCCGCGGCGGCAGCTGTTTTACGTGGCCTTTTCGGTGCCGGCGGTTCTTCCCCGGCTTCAGGACCTGCCTTCTCTTCAACTGCCTTGGCTTTGGCCGGTTTTTCGGCGACTGCCTTGGCTTTCACGGGCTTTTCTTCGGCTGCTTTAGCCCTGGCAGGTTTTTCTTCAGTTGCCTTGGCTCTGGCTGGCTTTTCGGTGACGGTTGCAGGTTTGGCCGGTTTTTCTTCGGCTGCCTTAGCTTTCACGGGTTTTTCTTCAGTTGCCTTGGGCTTAGCCGCTTTTTCCTCGATGACTTGAGCTTCAGCGGGTTTTTCCTCAGCTACTTTAGCTACTTTCCTGGCCCTGGGCCTGGCCGGTTTTTCTTCGGCTGCAACCGGGGGCGTAACAACCGCTATCGGCTCCGCCGGTTTTTCCTGCAACTGTACCTCGGCAACTACCGGGGTTGTTTCCGCTACCGCTTCTGCCGGTTTGGCCTCGGCTTCAGGCGTGGGAAGTTCAGGCAGTACCTGTCCCTTGTATATCCAGACCTTGACGCCGATGCGTCCGAGGGTAGTATGGGCTTCGGTAAAGCCATAATCGATATCGGCCCGCAGCGTGTGCAGGGGCACCTGCCCCTGGTGCGACGTCTGGCGGCGGGCGATTTCAGCATTGCCCAGCCTGCCAGCGCAGCTTACCTTGATTCCTTTGGCCCCCGCCTGAATCGTGCGGAAGATGGCCTGTTTCATGGCCCGCCGGTAGGCGACGCGGCGTACAATCTGGTCCGCCACTGACCGGGCTACCAGGTAAGCGTCCAGTTCCGGCTGGCGTATCTCCTGGATATTTAAACGTATTTTTCTCCCGATGAGGCTCTCGAGGTGCTGTCTCATTTCCTCGACTCTCTGGCCACCCCTCCCGATGACGATGCCGGGCCGGGCGGTATGCAGCGTAATGGTCACATCCTTGGCCTGGCGGTCAATCTCAATCAGCGATATCGAGGCCTCCGGGTATTTATTTTTTATCTCTTCCCGGAGCTTGTTATCTTCCTGGATAAACTCGGCATAATGGGTATCGCTGTACCACTTAGACTGCCAGTCTTTGATGAAACCAAGCCTGAAACCCGTCGGGTGAACTTTATGACCCAATTAACCCTCCTGCTCAGCAACGACGACCGTGATGTGGCTGGAATGTTTCCGGATAGGGCTTACCCGCCCCCTCGACCGCGGCCGGAACCTGCGTAAACTGCGTGCATCATCGACGTAGATGCGGACAATCTTTAAATCGGCGGGGTCCATCTGAAAATTGTTCTCGGCGTTGGCGGCCGCGGAACGCACCAGCTTGGCGACGACCTTCGCTTTGGGCGTCGGCGTAAAGCGGAGCAGGTTCAGCGCTTCGTCAACCTTTTTACCCCGCACCATATCCACCAGGGGACGCATCCTCTTGGGTGATAGTCCGGTATCTTTGGCTCTGGCTTTTACTTCCACTTTATCTCACACCTGTACCTATTCTGATTTAATGGAGTGCCCCCGGAAAGTACGCGTGGGGGCAAACTCACCCAGTTTATGGCCGACCATGTTCTCGTTGATGTAAATGGGCACATGCCGCCGGCCATCGTGCACGCCGATTGTCAATCCCACCATCTGCGGCAGGATGGTCGAACGCCGCGCCCAGGTCTTGATGACGGTTTTCTGGCCCGAGCGTATCACGGCATCTACATGCTTCATCAGCTTTTCATCAACTGCCGGTCCCTTTTTTATTGACCTTGACATTTTCCCTCGCTAAACGCCTATTTTCCCCTGCGTTTGACAATCATTTTATCGGAAGCCTTCGGCTGGCGCGTTTTATAGCCCAGGGCCGGTTTGCCCCAGGGTGTTTTGGGCCCGGGCATGCCGATAGGCGAGCGGCCTTCGCCGCCGCCATGGGGATGGTCACGCGGGGACATGGCGGAACCTCTTACGGTGGGCCGCCACCCCATGTGGCGCTTGCGGCCGGCCTTACCCAGGCTGATATTCTGGTGTTCGATGTTGCCTATCTTGCCGATGGTCGCCATGCATTCGCTGCGGATGCGGCGGATTTCTCCCGAGGGCAGTCTTATCAGGGCGAAATCGCCCTCTTTGACCATTAGCTGGGCCGAGGCGCCGGCGCTGCGTACTATCTGGCCGCCGCGGCCTTTCTGCATTTCGATGTTATGTATCTCCGTGCCCGTCGGTATGAGGCGCATGGGCATGGCGTTGCCGGGCTTAATTTCAGCTTTATCGCCGGACATTACCGTATCGCCCACATTCAGCCCGATGGGGGCGAGGATATAGCGCTTTTCGCCGTCGGCGTAGAAAATGAGTGCGATACGCGCCGTGCGGTTGGGGTCGTATTCGATAGCGGCCACGCGACCGGGAATATTAAATTTATCCCGTTTGAAATCGATAATCCGCAGCTGCCGTTTCTCGCCGGCGCCGCGGTGGCGCACGGTTATTATCCCGCGGAAGTTTCGGCCCGCTTTTTGCTTCTTGGGCAGCAGCAGCGATTTCTCCGGCTTATCCTTGGTTATCTCATCGAAGGTATAGCCGCTCATGCCGCGCCGGCCCGGAGAGGTTGGACGATATGATTTAATAGCCACTTTAAATACTAACTCCTCGTTTTATACGCCTTCAAAGAACTCTATTTTATCCCCCGGTTTGAGGGTGACAATCGCCTTTT
>CAZXYV010000013.1:14450-16375 GCA_964645025.1 uncultured Dehalococcoidaceae bacterium
ACGCCTTCAAAGAACTCTATTTTATCCCCCGGTTTGAGGGTGACAATCGCCTTTTTCCAGGGGTTGGTATGTATCTCCCGCCGTCCCATCCGGCGCGTCTTGCCCCGCATGGTGACGACGTTGACACCGGTTACCGTGACCTTAAAAGCCTTTTCCACGGCCTGCCTTATCATGGGCTTGTTCGCCCCGTCGGCTATCTCGAAGGCGTATTTGTTCTGTGCCTGGAGCGCCGTACTTTTTTCCGTTATCAGCGGACGGCGCAGCACCTCGTACAGATGCATCAGTCTCCCCCTTGCGTCGAACCATTGCCCCACAATTTTTCCGCGGCGCGTACCGCCGCCTCGGTCATCAGTAGCGTCTGGTGGGACATGATATCCAGTATATTCAACACATTTACATTCGTCGTATTTATTTCCGGTATGTTACGAGACGATTTAATGAGGTTTGGCTCCGACTCCGGTGTTACTACGAGAGCCGAGGAGTTTACTCCCAGCGCCGCCAGGACCTCAAGCATCTTTTTAGTCTTGGGCTCTGCGAAGTTAAAGCCATCCAGGACTTTCAGTTCGCCGTCACCGGCCTTGGCGGAAAGGACGCATCTCAGGGCAAGCCGGCGCATCTTTCGCGGCGTATCCTGGCGGTAGTCCCTGGGGTGGGGGCCGAAGGTGATAGCGCCGCCGCGGCGCAGCGCTGATTTAGCGCTGCCGGCACGGGCTTCGCCCGTACCCTTCTGGCGGAAGAGCTTCTTGGTGCTACCGCTGACCATGCTCCTCGTCTTCGTCGATGAAGTACCCTGGCGGGCGTTGGCCTGCATGCCCACCATGACCTGGTGCACCACGGCTTCATTAAACGGCGCAGCGAAGACCTGGTCGCTTACTTCAATCTGCCGGACTACCTCGCCGGAAAGGCTGTAAACTGGAAGTTGCACCTTATTTCTTCCCCTTCCTGGATTTTTGTATCATTACCATGCCGTTGGCCGTCCCGGGCACGGCGCCCTTGACCAGCAGCAGGTTCCGGGCCGGGTCTGCCTGTAATATCACGAGGTTGCTCGCGGTTACCCGGCGGCTGCCCATGTGCCCGGCCATGCGCAGTCCCTTGAAAACCCGCCCGGGGCTGGTGTTCTGGCCGACCGAGCCGGGAGCGCGGTGGCGGTCGGACTGGCCGTGCGTCTTGGGTCCGCCCCGGAAGTGATAGCGTTTCACGCCGCCGGCAAATCCTTTGCCTTTAGAAATGCCGATGATATCCACCAGGTCGCCGGCTTTAAACAGGCTGACATCGATTTTTTGCCCGGCCTCGACCGCTTTAGTGTCATCGAAATTAAATTCGCGCACATACTTGAATTTTGTCGTTTCTTTCTCTTTAGCTTTCCCCTTCTCTTTGGCTTTTCCCTTCTTGCCGGCTCTGGCTTGGTGCACTTCACCGAAGCCGAGCTGAACGGCGCTGTAGCCATCGTTGTCCATGGTTTTTACCTGCGTTACCGTGCAGGGGCCGGCCTCGATGGCGGTGATAGCCTCGGCTTTACCACCTTCGCCGAATACCTGGGTCATGCCCAGCTTCTTACCAATAATTCCTTCAGTCATGTCATCACCAGTTCAAACTTTGTTACAGCTTGATATCTATTTCAACTCCCGAGGGCAGGTTCAGCTTGGTTAAAGCGTCGATGGTCTTGGAGGTCGTCTCGATGATATCGATGAGGCGTTTGTGAGTGCGAATCTCGAACTGCTCCTGCGAGTTCTTATCGATAAAAGGCGACCGTATGACGCAGAATTTCTGGATGCGTGTCGGCAGCGGTACCGGCCCCACGGCGACGGCGCCGGTGCTTTCCACGGCCTCCAGGATTTGCCGGGCTGACTGGTCGACCACCTTGTGGTCGTAGCCCTTGAGTTTGATGCGGATTTTCTGTTTAGCCATATTTCCTGCCTGCTGCT
>CAZXYV010000014.1:0-16192 GCA_964645025.1 uncultured Dehalococcoidaceae bacterium
GCCCCGTATAACTGGCAGATAATCCCGATGGAATACGGGCATTTAGCCCATATCGAGATGCTCTGTTTCTATGACGTGACCCAGCCCGATCATCCCAATGTCATGATGCCATTAATGCAGCGTTCCGCGGAAACCGATATCAAACACGGCTTTCATGCCTCCACGCCTATGGCCAGTAATCCAGCCCTCGGCCCCCTTTACAGTAACTTCAATCTCTGGGTAGAGAAAATTAAAAAGGCCTTTCAACCTGCTATCGAATCATAGTTCAAGTCGAGGCACCTACCAACAATAGAAAAGAGTTAGGGAGGTATTTGTGGGTATTAAAGAGATGGAAGCCAGGATAAAAGAACTTGAAAATCAGGTGGCAACTTTAAAAGACCTGGAAGCGATAAACAGGCTGCAAAAATCTTATGGTTTTTACCTGGAACACTGGATGCAGGATGATATCATCGACCTGTTTTCAGATAGTCCCGATACCGTCCTGAATATCATGGCTGGTATCTTTTTGGGGAAAGAAGGGGTGAGAAAATATTTCGGGGGTATGAATGAAATGACCCAGAACCCGGAGTTTCTGCACCAGATAATGCAACTCTCGGGGGTGGTCGATATCGGCGCCGATGGTAAAACAGCCAAGGGGCGCTGGTATGGGTTCGGGTCAGTCGCTCTACCCAGGGGTAAAGGTGTCCGCCAGTTATTTACCGACGGAATATACACCACGGAATATATTAAAGAAGGCGGCAAATGGAAAATACTGAGGCTGATGTGGAATCCTCTTTATACCGCGCCGCCGGCGGAAGGCTGGGTCAAGCCGGAGCGGATTGCCGCTTCTCAAAAAGTCAATATAAAGACGTTCGGGAAAGCTCCCAAGGCTGACAAACCAAGAGATATTGACCCACGGTATCCGTCCGGATATATTGTGCCATTCCACTATAAGCATCCGGTGACCGGCAAGCCAAGCACCGATGCCAAGCGTAACGCATCCTTGAAAAAGAATAAGTGATGAAAGCAGGCATGCATCGTTATCCGGAGCGCAAGAGTTGGTGAAATGAGAGCGCCTTTTTAATGGCGTCGATTAATTCTCTCGCTGTAACAGGCTTGTTTAAAAAGTCCGAAGCACCGTAGTCGAAAGCCTCGTTTATCTCCTTGAGTCCTTCGGTAGTAGCACTTTTATTCTCATCGACAACCCCTTTAACACTGAGGAATATCACCGGTATATTGCAGGTGTTTGGGTGTCCCTGCAGTTTACGGCAGACCTCATAGCCGTTCATCTCGGGCATGACGATATCCAGGACGATAACGTCGGGCAGGTTCTCCTGCGCTTGCTTTAATCCCTCGATGCCGTTGGAGGCCGTGATGACATCGAAGCCTTCCTTCTGCAGGACTCGTTGTGCAATCAGCACCAGTGATTTTTCATCATCAACAACAAGGACCAGAGGTTTGGCTCTCATCAGTTGCCTCCTTTTGTTTCCAGGTCGGTTCTGGAGTAAAAGTCTTTAAAGCGTTCCAGCTCGGCGCACATCTCATTAAAGATAGCCTGCGCAGCCGTCATATCACCATTCAACCCCGCGGCTTCCAGGCGTGCCGCCATGGCCGCGACCGTTTTTCCGCCCAGGGCGGCGACAGCCCCTTTCATACCGTGGGCTTCGGCTTTGATGATTTTACCATCCTGCCGCTGGATGCCCTCTTTAATACTCTGGAGCAGTCGCGGCGAGTCTTCTCCCAGGAAGATCTGGAGCACTTCTTTCAGGATGTCTTTATCACCGCCGACGGTGCGCATGGCCGCTTCGAGGTCCACGGCCGGTTCACGGTCGGGTTTAGGCGGCGGCAGCAAACCTTTGATAGCATTATAGAGATTATCCGGACTCACCGGCTTGGTAAGATACCCGTCCATGCCGGCGGCGATGCATCTATCATGGTCTTGCTTCATGGCATTGGCCGTCATGGCGATAATCGGCAGGTGACGGCGCGTTTGCTTCTCTCCCTCGCGGATGATACGCGTGGCTTCAAGGCCGTCCATTTCCGGCATCTGGAAATCCATCAGTATCAGGTCAATACCATTCTGCTGCGCCATCCGGGTCGCCTCCAGGCCGTTTCCGGCTATCTGGACGGTGCAACCCATCTTTTCCAGTGTCTTCCGGGCGATTAGCTGGGAGGTGGGGTTGTCCTCAGCCACCAGGATACGCAACTTGAGTTCGGGGACGGCGGATGGTGCTGGCTTGATAGATTCTTTCTTCTTTTCGCTACCGGCGCTGAGGACGGCGAGGATGGCATCTTGCAGCTCATGTTTCTTTATCGGTTTCACCAGGTGCGTGGCGATACCGGCCGCCTGGCAGCGCGTGAAATCATCGCTGATATTATCACAGGGCAGCATCATGATAATATGGCGTTTCAGAAGGGGGTCATCGCCCATACTTCTGGCAATAGCCAGACCGTTCGGTGTGGGCATGGTCATATCCATTAATATTACCGGCAAGCGATTCGAGCTGTCCTTTATCTTTTGAAGTTGTTGCAGGGCGGCGGCCCCATTTTCCGCCGCGGTGGTGGTAAATCCCCAGCTGTTCAATATCTCGGTGAGGATGAGACAGGTCGTGGCATTGTCATCAACGACCAACACCTGAGTACCTTTAAAGCTCTCCAGCGCCGCCGGGGCCGGTGTCAAAGATGCGGCGGAAGTATTCTTTTTAAACCTGGCCGTGAAGTGGAAGGCGCTGCCCTGGCCCGGCTGGCTTTCCAGCCAGATGCGTCCCTGCATTATGCCGACGAGCCGCCGGCAAATGGCCAGACCGAGGCCGGTGCCGCCATATTTTGAGCCGTTGCCCTGGATAAATGGGCTGAACAGGAGACCCTGCTTGTCCGGCGGGATGCCGATACCCGTGTCCCTGACGGTAAAATGAAGTTCGACGCTGTCGTTATTATTGGACTCGACAGCGATGCTGGCGGAGACCTCCCCTCGCTCGGTAAATTTAACGCCGTTACCGAGCAGGTTGACGAGCGTTTGACGCAAGCGCCCGGCATCGCCTACCAGTACCGGTGGCACTCCGGGCGAGACGCGGCAGGTAAGCTCGAGCCCTTTCTTGTGAGCGATTAGGGCCATCGGCTGGAGCGCTTCCTCGACCGTAGCCTGAAGGTCGAAGTCCATCTCTTCGAGGACCAGCTGACCCGCTTCAATCTTGGAAAAGTCGAGGATATCGTTGATGATACCCAGCAGCGACTCCGCCGAAGCTCTCGCCATGCTGCCGTACTGGCGCTGCTCTTCTTTGAGCTCGGTATCGAGCAGCAGGTTGAGCGTACCCATAACACCGTGGATAGGCGTACGGATTTCATGGCTCATGTGGGCCAGGAAATCGCTCTTGGCGTGGTTGGCGACTTCGGCGGCGTCCCTGGCTTTAACGAGCTCCTTGGCAATTCGCTTTCTTTCTTCCAGCTCCTCTTCAAGCTTTTGATTGACCGTACTCAGCTCTGATGTCCTCTTTTGCACCAGTTCCTCTAAGTGGCTGCGGTAGGCACCCAGTTCCTGCTCCATACGCTTGCGCTCGGTG
Source organism: uncultured Dehalococcoidaceae bacterium (assembly GCA_964645025.1). GTDB lineage: Bacteria > Chloroflexota > Dehalococcoidia > Dehalococcoidales > RBG-16-60-22 > Fen-1077. The sequence continues at coordinate 3,540 of CAZXYV010000014.1, forward strand.
ATATCCGAGGCAGTCATCACATGTCCGTAATGCTTACCCTCCTTATCAATCGCTCTTACTGTCATATCGACCCACACTTTGCCGTTAGGCGTCGCGTAAAGTAGCTCTTCCCGGTTGTATCCCTGGTCTCTGAGTTTCTGGAGTAGCTCATCGTTCTGACCGGGGTGAAGGTCAACCGGCTGAATGATACTCCGGAGCTTTTTACCTAAAGCCTCGGATGCTTTAACACCGAAAAGCTGTTCACTGATATCATTCCAGTAGGTGATATTATTATCAACATCCAGCGCGATGACGCTTTCATGGATGGACTTAAAAGCAGCGTCCGAGAAACTCAGCGACTCCTCCGCTTTTTTACGCCCGGTGATATCCGTTATCACCACGATGCGGCAGGGCTCATTCCCGATGTTGATGACCTCGGCTGAGGCCAGGCCGATGCGTATCTCGCCGGACTTCATCCGGGAGCTGAACTCCTGGTTGGATACTCTACCTTCTTCCTTTAATTTATCCATCCACTGTTTCAGTTCTTCTGGCTTCACCCAGAGTTTCAGCTCTGCGGCGTTATGGCCGATTATTTCCTCACGGTGATAGCCGGTAAACCGCGTGAAACTCTCGTTAGCCTCCACAAAGCGGTTGTCTTTAAGGGAAGTGATGCAGATTGCGGCCGCACTAAAGTCGAAAGCTTTGGAGAACTTCTCCTCAGAGTCTTTCAGCCCCTCCTCCGCTTTTTTACGCTCGGTGATATCGGTGATAACGACCATACGGCACGGCTTACCGCCGATATTGATTATCTCGGCCGAAGCCAGGCCGATGCGTATCTCGCCCGACTTCATGCGTGAGTGAAACTCCATGTTATGAAATTTGCCTTCTTCTTTGAGTTTGATTTGCAGTTGTTGAAGTTCTTCATCATTCACCCAGAGTTTGAGTTCCGCGGCGGTATGGCCGATTACCTCATCACGGGTATAGCCGGTAAAATGAATGTAGGCCTCATTGATTTCCACGAATTTGTTATCCGGCAATGAAGTGATGCAGATGGCATTAGCGCTGACATTGAAGGCTTTGGAGAACTTTTCCTCGGAGTCTTTCAGCGCCTCCTCGGCCCGCTTGCGCCCGGAGACATCACGGAAAACCCCTTGAATGAATGTTTTATCTCCAATTTTAGTAACGCTCGCTGAGACGCTGGCCGGTATCCGGGAGCCGTCAGCACGCTGTATGATAGTGTCATCGGACTCGACGACACCTTTTTCTACGTGTTCATGGAAAATTTGTGTAAACTTCTCGGCCATCTCCGGGGGGTGTATCACCGTCATATGCCTGCCTACGATTTGGTCCTTGGGTCGGCCGAGCATAGCGCAACCCGCCGGGTTGATATCGACCAGCAAGCCGGTGTCTGCGTCGGCGACAATCACGGCGTCTTTAGCGTGCTCGAACAGGTTTCGGAACTTCTCCTCTGACTCTTGCAGAGATTCTTGTGACCGCTTGCGCTTGGTGATATCTATGGTCATCACGAGCAAACAATCTTCACCCGCGATGCTGATATTCTCGGCGGATAATGAGACGGTATGGACTTCTCCGGACTTTACACGTAAGTTGAACTCTTCGTTGCTGACCCGCCCTTCATCCTTCAGTAGCTGCAGCAGGCGTTCACGGTCGGCCGGATTGACCCAGATATTGATTTCCGATATCTTATGGCCGATGATTTCTTCGCGCGTGTAACCCGTAAAATGGGTGTAGCTATCATTAATCTCGATAATGACGTTATCTCTCAGCCTGGTGAGCGAAAGAGCCACGGGGCTGTGCGCAAAGATTCTGGCAAACTTCTCCTCAGAATCCCGCAGCCCTTGCTTAATCGGTTCGCTGAGCTCAACAGACGCGGGAGTTGTGCCCGGCTTAACCTGTTGCCCGGTTTTACCTTCTATTTCTTTTGCCGGGACGGGGTACGCGGCGCGGTGGCCTGGTCCCGGGGCTAACGGCATAACCGGAATCGGCGTTTTACCAGGGGAATCGGCAAACAGGGATATATCTTCCGCCTTAAATCTGACGTTACCCCGGGCGCCGAGACGATATGACTTCAACTGTCCCAGTTTTTCCCACTTCCGGACCGTGGTCGGATGGACATGGAGGGTATAAGCTACCTCAGCCACGGTTAGCATCCGGTTCAATGGCTTGTTTTTAATGACATCAATGCGCATCTGGGCTCCTTATTCAAGCCTGGATGTATTTAGATGATTATCCGCTAATTTAACTATAAGACCTTTATGACCGTGTAGCGTGGGTGCTATCACCTGATTATTGATGAGGTTATCTTTAAAATAAAGAGTGTAGATACAATTTGATATAAAATTATATGAGAGACACTATAAGACGGAGATAGCGTGAGGGATACTCCGGCAGTCTTAGGTGAGATATACTCAGTATTCTTATGAAAGAATATGTTTTTATATATTTATATAAGCAATCTTATCTTTCTCATAGAAATTGAGCATAATTATATCATGTTGACACCGGGGGTTCGATTTAATATAATTTCAATTGAAAATCGTTTTCAATTGGATAATTGCCATGAAGATGGACAAGGCAGTCGAGATAGCTGGAATATTACGGAAAAACGCCTACAAACTGACGCCTCAACGGCGGGCGGTTCTTGAGGTGATTGCCGGCAGCCACGACCATCTGACGCCGCTGGCCATCTACAAGCGGGTGCAAAAAAGGTACTCCGCCATTGGCCTCGTCACCGTCTACCGGACTCTGGAGATACTGGCGGATCTCAATCTCGTTTGCCGGGTACACGCCGGAGATAACTGCCGGAGCTACTTGATGAGGAGACCGAGCGGTCACCACCATCACCTGGTCTGTCTATCCTGCGGGACGGTTATTGATTTCACCAGCTGTAAGCTCGATGAGCTTGAGCGTCGATTGTCTCGAGAGACGGGATTTAAAATCAAAGGCCATTTGCTCGAGTTTAACGGGCACTGCCAGGCATGCCGGGATAGGGGAGAAAATAGCCAGAGGAAAGCAGGTTAAGCGAGTATGAATGCCTGGGCGTATACGTTTATCAGTGTTATTTTCGTCAGTCTGCTTTCGCTGGTAGGCGTGTTTTTCCTTTCGTTAAAAGAGTCCCGGCTCCAGAAGATGCTGCTTTTCCTGGTGAGCCTGGCCGTGGGCGGTTTATTCGGCGATGCCATCATCCATCTGATACCGGAGTCTTTTGAGAAGCTTTCCGGTAAATTGACCGCACCGGTACTGCTCCTGGCAGGTATTCTGCTGTTTTTTATCGTGGAGAAAGTGATACGCTGGCGCCACTGCCATATACCGACCTCCGAGCAACATCTTCACCCGGTCGTTTTCCTGAATTTAATCGGCGACGGAGTGCATAACTTCATCGACGGCATGCTTATCGGTGCCAGTTACCTTGTAAGCATCCCGATTGGCATCGCCACGACAATAGCCGTTGTACTACATGAAATACCCCAGGAAATAGGTGATTTCGGGGTGCTGGTCCACGGGGGACTTTCGGTCAGAAAAGCCATTTTTTTCAATTTTCTCTCCGCCTTGACGGCGGTTCTGGGCGGGCTGGTTATCCTGATAGTGGGTCCCCATGTGGATAATATTTCACTTTATCTGCTGCCGGTAACGGCCGGTGGCTTTATCTACATTGCGGCGGCCGACCTCATCCCGGAACTGCATGTTGAATGCGGGATATCAATTTCCATACGGCAGGTTGTCTTTATCGCCCTGGGTATCGGGCTGATGGCCTTACTGGTTCTCCTGGAATAGGGCGGGAAATTCATTCTGGCGTATATTCCTGCGAGTATTTCTCATATCATCCCCTAAAACGTATGCCGGTTTCGTACCCGAAGGCGAAAACGCGGACGAATAAAAGAGACTTCCTCAGGTTTGCGGCGGGCGTTCCATAATGCAGCGGGGGAGTCCGTCATGTATAGCGTTGGCATCAAAGTCTCTGAAGCCAAATTTATGATATAACCGCCTGGCGGGTAGGCCTTCTTTCTGGCTCTCCCTGAACGTGATTACGCGAATTTCCTTCTTATTGTCCAGGTCCTTGATAGCGCGTTCCAGGAGTTTATTACCGGCACCTTTTCCCCGGTGCTTTTCAAACACAGCTAACCAGGAAATAGCATTATTGGTATGAGAAATAGCTATCAGTCCCATCAAATCGTTGGCGTGATATTCATCCCGTACCATAAACGCTTCATCCTGTGCGATTTTCCTTTTCATAAACTCGTGGAAATCTTTATCTTCGGCCATAGCTCTCTCGAAGAGTGGCTCTACCTCTCGCGCCAGTTCTATCCATGAGGGGATGATATCTGATGTCGCTAGTTCCGCCTTCACTTCGTTTCCCTCAGTCGTGCGTTTTTCTCGTTCTCCGAGGTTGGTTTGCCGGTTACCGGATGGTTGTAGTGGAAGGGGAAAATATAGCCAGAGATATACCGCAGGTCTTCCCTGTCAATGGGGATATCCGGCGTGGAGCCGCGGAACTGTCCGGCGAGGTAAGGGCGGTTGATGTCCTCCGGCATACGCCATTCCCCGGCCACGCTGACACCGTAAGGTATCACCCACTTAATCGAGAGGATTTTCCAGATCCCGCTCTCTTTGATGTACCTGTTTTCATAGATGCCGGCGACGAATGACCGCCTGATAGTATCGCCCCTCGGGATGAAAATCCCGCCGAAGGCGTACCAGCGCCCGGCTGCGGTTTTACCGTCGGGGTCAATATCAACGACGCCGGCGAGCTGCATGACCTGGTGCGCAAAGGTAGGCGGCATTTTCTGCATGAAAGCGAAGTATTTTTTCACCCCCTCCTTGCCCAGCCACTGGCCTTCGAGCCAGTTCAGAACGACGTCCGGACTATCGGAAAAACAATCCACAATCTCTTGGTACATCATGTGTTCGGCGTAATAGCCGTAGGCCTTTTGCAGCTTCTTTATCGCCTCGATGTCTTTTAAAGTCGTCAGCTCTTTTGCCTGGACTTTGACCTGTTTTTCCAGGGTTTCAAGCTTTGCCTCGAGTTCCTCGATATTCATGATAAGTCTCCTTCTTTATTGAGTTTATTTTACTCATTTTGTCATTGCGAGGAGCCTCGATATTATCGGGGCGACGTGGCAATCTCTATCATAGAATTAAAAATAACATGGGGATTGCCACGGGCTCTCACCTGCTAATGAACTGGTTCTGCGAACAGGCCGCCCTCGAAATGACATATAATTATTAATCTCGTTGAATAATTGTCCGGTTCGGAAAGCGCGTGAGGGGATCGAATCCCCAGCCTTCCTTGAGCGTACCGGCGCCGAGCATTATCGCCATCTCGATGTGCGGCTTTCTGAAATTGTGCCATATCAACGGACCGTGCATCATTCCTTTGGGAAGAAATACACCGAAGCTCGTATCGAACTTGAGTTGGTCGCCGCCGAGGCCGAAGGTCATATCCGCGCCCAGGTCTTCCGGGTTTTTGGGGTCGCCGCCGATGTGCAGGACTATCTCGTCGAAGTTATCATGCTTCATCTCGCGTATCGTATCGGTTACCGCGTATATCCAGCCGAACTCGATATAGTATTTGACTCCCGGTATCTGGACGCCGCTCATGTAGGTCATGGTGGGACTCTGCCGCCCCTGGCCGGAAATTGCCCCCGGGGACTCGCGCAGGGGGCTTCGTATCACGTATTGCTCATAGTCGAACTTTTTTGTTTTTTGGGGCAGGTTTTTTTTAACCTCACCGATGCCGCTCTTGCCCCAGCCTTTCATGGGGTCGCCGGTGCCGAGCATCATAGCCATCTCGATGTGGGGGAACTCGAACTTCTTCCATGTCAACGGGCCGTGCGGCACGCCGGCGGGGATATAGATGCCCGTGGTGGTGTTGAAGGTAATCGGCTGACCGCCGATATAGAACTCGATTTCCCCGCCCAATACCTGGGGAAGGTCCGGATTGCCGCCCCAGTGCAGGACAATCTCATCGTAAGTATGGACGTGCTCATGGATATGAGGATTGGGCCTGGGCATCTCGTATATCCAGCCCAGCTCGATGTAGTAATTGCACTCTGGTATCTGCTTGCTACTCATAAAGGTCATCGTGGGGCTCTGGCGTCCCTGGTAGCCGGCGCCGGCCTCGTAATTGGGCTTTCTCACGGCGTATTTTTCATATTTACTATCTGCCACGGGTCTGCCTCCTTGTCAACACGATTTGCGCCTATGATATTGCAATTTTACCTGTTAAGTCAAAAAGAAATAAAAAACCATTCCGGTGAAAACCGGAATCCAGTTTTATCTCGATACCTCCTGGATACCGACTTTCATCGGTATGGTTATTGATTTTAGCTGGGAGGATGGTGTGGCGTCATGGACTCATTGTTACCCTGGCGCTTCCACAGTTATCGTGGTCCCCTTATCCGGTTCGGATAGCACGGTCAGCATTCCGCCCACCAGCTGGGTGCGCTCCTGCATGCCCGCCAGTCCCAGCTTGCCGTGCTTGGCCAGGTCGCCCACTTTATCGGGGAGCTTGAAGCCTTTGCCGTTATCACTGACGGTAACCCTGGTTCTTTTATCAAACCACTCGATGTTTATCTCCGCACGGGTAGCCCCGGAATGCCGCCAGACATTGCGCATCGCCTCCTGGATGATACGGAAAAGTGTTATCGCAACCTCCTCGGGCAGGCGGTGCTCTTTGCCTATCACATTAACTTTTGTCTTCACGCTGGAGTATTTCGACACCTCCTCTGCCAGCCACTGAATCGCCGGCAGCAGTCCGAGGCGGTCAATGGCCGCCGGCCGCAGGTCCTGGCTCAGACGGCGCACCCCCTGGAGGATGTTATCGGTCTGCTGCCAGAGCTTCTCCAGGTGGAGGCGGATCGGCTCGGGAACGCTTTTGTCAGTGGTCAGGGCATCCAGTTGCCGGGAGAGTACCACCAGGGCCTGGACGGTATCATCGTGCAGCTCATGGGAGATACGCTTCCGCTCTTCCTCCTGCGCCCGGGTAGCTTGTTGTAGGTAAAAACGCAGGTTCTCGCCCATTCTCTTCTGTTCCGTAATGTCCCTGGCGATGTGCTGGAAGGCGACGGGCTTACCTTTTTCCAGGACCAGGCTGGTGGATAAATCGATATATGCTTCGGTACCGTCGCGGCGGAAAATACGCTGCTCGTAAGGTTGCGCCACCGGCTCGTTATTCAGAATTTTTCTTCTAATCTGGTGAGCCAAATCGAGGCTTTCCGGCGATAGGAAGCTTTTTACGTTCATTTTACCCAGCTCCGTAGCGCTATATCCGGTCATTTTTTCCGCCGCCCTATTAGCAACGATAAAATTACCTTCCAGATCGTGGAGCCAGATACTGTCGTGGGCATTTTCAAAAAGCTGGCGATACCTCTCTTCGGAAGTGAGCAGCTCCTGGTGCGCGATTTCCAGCTTGCGGCGGTATTCCCGCTCCCGGCGTAGTGAAGCGAAACTTATAGAGAGCACGTTGCCGAGGACAAAAACGGCGCTGATTTCAAAAAGCGAGTCGCTCTGGTAATCGGAAAAGAGTAAGGCGCGGGGCAACATGGCGGCTAGGGCCGCTAGTGAAGTGACGAAAGCCCCTTTCCAGCCAAAGATGAAACCCGCCCAGACGATGGGCGCAAGGTATAAGATTCTCTCGAAGGCGGGCCGGTTCAGGTGGAGGCTCGACCAGATGGAAACGATGAATGAGGGATGCTGCAGCACATTGCTGTAATGGGGCAGGGTAATCAGTACCAGTACGGCCAGAATGAACCAGAATCCCGGCTTGCGTAGAAGCCTCAGTAGCCAGTCCATTGAAAAATGGCGAGATGCACCCATTTACCGGTCTATCTTTTCCTTAGCCTCGTTCTCAGGGTATATCCTCGAGGGTAACCCAGCCCGCTTTTAGCGCCCGCACGACTGCTTCTGTCCGCGAGCTCACCTGAAGCTTATTAAAGATGTGTCCCAGGTGCGCCTGGACCGTGCGCAGGCTGAGGTAAAGCTTGTCGGCAATCTGCTGGTTGCTCAGGCCTCGGGTCGCCAGTCGTAGCACCTCGAGCTCTCTATCGCTTAAGACGTCCGGAGTCTCCGGAAGGGCCGGTTTGCCCGGCGCCGGCACGAAGCGGTTGAGCACCTTGCGGGCTATCGCCGGATGCAAAACGGATTCCCCGGCGTGGACCTGGCGTACCGCCTCAACGAGCTCCCGGCCACGGACGCTTTTCAGGAGATAGCCGGCCGCACCCGCTTCCAGTAGGCTGAAGACGAACTGGTCATCGTCATAGGCGGAGAGTATCAGTATGGCTACCGAGGGATAAAGCGACTTAATCTGTTTGGTGGCTTCGATGCCATCCACGCCCGGCATGGCGATATCGATGATAGCCACATCCGGCTTGGAGCTACCGGCCAGGTTGATAGCTTCGGCGCCATCGGCGGCCTCGGCGACCACTTCCATATCGGTTTCCTGCTCGAGGATACGCCGGGTGCCGTCACGTACCACGGCATGGTCGTCGGCGATTAATACCTTTATTTTGCTCATAAGACCGCACTGCTTCCTATCTATATCATACACCCTGCGGGTTAAGTCCTCAAACATGGTAAAAATCAAATACAGTAAGACAATAGGTATAAATACTTATTTTGATAAAAACAGAAATAGGTATCATAGCGGAAGTCAATTTTCCCAGCGCGGTGTTAAGCTGAGAATATACTTTAGAATGGTTAGTGGTTGCCTGGAAGGAGAATTATTTAATGCAGTGGGAGTTTATTGTAGCGCTGGTGATTGCGATACCCATTATCCTTTTCCCGGCGGCCTATGTCTGGTACCTTAATATCGGCGGTATCTACACGACGGTCAAAGAGTTGAGAGCCAGGCGTGTTGCCCGGGAGAAGGCGGTCAGCGAAGAAGTTGACATAAATTAATTTTAGTTTACGCGGGATAAGGAGCGCTGAAAAAGGAGGGGAGATACGATGGAGTGGCAGGTTATCATAGCTTTGATAGTAGCGATTCCCGTTATCATGTTACCAGTAGCCTTTGTCTGGTACCTGAATGTCGGTGGTATCTTTACCGCGCTCAAGGAAGCCAGGGCTAAACGGGCGGCGGCGCATGAGAAAGATAAGAAGGTGGTGGTGGAAACAAAGTAGTCTATGTCTATATAAAGATGAAAATATCTGAGCCATCCGGGAAAAGGGGAGGCAATGGAGAGCGCAATCTCTCTATTGGCCTCTTTTTCTATTTTGGTGTATGATATGTCCGGGGGTGGGAAAGAGTTCTAACCGATAAATAGCGGCGCGATATGATGAAATCGTCATGAAACTTACCTGTTGAAAAAGGAGGGCGTAAGATGGCATTTGCCGTGCTGTATGATGCTAACAGATGCATTGGCTGTCGAGGGTGCCAGGCGGCCTGCAAGCAGTGGAACATGAATGATGAAGATGCCAGGGAGAAGACCACCTTTATCGGAAACTATGAAAACCCGCCGCAGCTATCCGCCCGTACCTTTACAAAAATGCGCTTCACCGAGCTGGAACAGGACGGGAAATTCCGCTGGGTCTTTACCAAGCTCCAGTGCATGCACTGCGAACACCCGGCCTGTGCCGCTGCCTGCCCGGTGGCAGCCTTACAAAAGACACCGGAGGGGCCGGTAGTTTATGACGAAGGCAGGTGCATCGGCTGCCGCTACTGCATGGTAGCTTGCCCCTTTGGTGTGCCGACCTTTCAATGGGATAATCCGCTACCCTGGATCCGCAAGTGTACCTTCTGCGCGGACCGCTTGAATGCCGGACTGGAGCCGGCCTGTGTCAAGACGTGTCCTCCAGATGCCCTCATCATGGGCCAGCGCGAAGAGCTTCTGGTCGAGGCAAGGAGACGTATCGCTGCCGCGCCTGCGAAATACGTCAACCATATCTACGGGGAGAAAGAGGTCGGGGGCACTTCATGGCTGTATCTTTCACCGGTTCCTTTTGAACAACTCGGCTTACCGGTCCTCGGCACGCAGCCGGTGACGGTGGATGCTCAGCGTGCCATGGGGGCGGTGCCGCCGGTGCTCCTGGGGGTGGCGGCGGCCATGACCGGTATTTACTGGGTCATGAAACGGCGTGACCGGATGAACAAGGAAAAAGCCGTCAGCAAAGATAAAGCGGAGGTGACGAAATGAACTCCGAGAAACGTAAATTCCCCGTCGGCCTTTTCATCCTGAGTATCATTGTAGTTATAGGGTTGGGGGTGATGATTTACCGCTACCTCAACGGGATAGGTGCGATTAGCAACCTGAGTAACGGCCGCGCCTGGGGATTGTGGATAAGCTTCGACCTTTACTGCGGCGTCGCCCTGGCGGCGGGCGGTTTTACCCTGGCGGGCGCCGTCTATATCTTCCGCCTGGAGAAATACCATCCCGTAGTCAGACCGGCGGTTCTGACCGCCTTCCTGGGCTATACCCTGGTGATTCTGGCCCTGCTGGTGGACCTGGGGCAACCATGGTATATCTGGCATGCCATGATTTTCTGGAACATCCATTCCCCCCTCTTTGAAGTGGCTATATGCGTCATGACCTATACCGTCGTCCTCGCTCTGGAGTTTTCTCCGGCCGTCTTCGAACGGTTCAACTGGCGCATCCCCCTGCGTATCATCCGGGCGATACAGATACCGCTGGTCATCGCCGGCGTCGTCCTCTCGACACTGCATCAATCATCGCTGGGGTCGATGCTGCTGATGATGCCTTATACGTTACATCCCCTGTGGTTTTCACCGGTATTACCCATATTGTTCCTGACCTCGGCTATTGCCGTCGGCCCGGCCATGGTTATCTTTGAATCGACCCTGAGCACGAAAGCCTTCGGCCATAAGCTGGACAGCAGTGTGCTGAGCGGCCTGGCCAAGGCCATTCCCTACGTCCTGGGGATTTACCTGCTGCTGAAACTGATGGACCTGATGGTAGCGGGAGAAATGGGACTTGTCTTTACCGCCTATCCTCAAAATCTACTCTGGTGGGCGGAGATTATCATCGGCGTCATCTCGCCGATTATCCTTTTCTCCATACCGGAACTGAGGCAGAATCGCAATGCCGTATTCTGGACATCCGTGCTGGTCGTTATCGGGCTGGTGATAAATCGTTTCAACGTGAGCATGCTGGCCTTGACTATGCGGCCGGGCTACAATTACCTCCCGCACTGGATGGAGTTCGCCATTTCCGCGGGGCTCGTCGCTGATGCGCTGCTGGTCATCTGGCTGGCCCACCGGTTCCTGCCGATTGCCCACCGCGAGGATTCGGTCTCAGAAAAGGCGTCGTGAAAAAGCTCAATATCCGGCTTTTCATTATACCGGCGCTCGTTACTCTCGGGGCGGTGTTCTACTACTTCGGGGAGCTGGTGGACTGGGCGCACTGGGATTCCCTGCGCCTGGATTTCTTCTACAGTGTTCATGATATGCACCGCCTGGTATTTCTCGCGCCGATAGTCTATGCCGGCTATACCGCCAGAGTTAAAGGGGCCTTAATTGTCACGCTGGTAAGTCTCATCATCTTTCTGCCCCGCGCCTTCTTCATCTCCCCATATCCCGACCCCCTGCTGAGAATGGTGGTATTCGTTATCTTCGCCGGGGCCATCGGCTGGTTCGTCGGCGCTTTAAGAGAACAGGCGTTGAAATCCAGACGTCTGGAAAACGCGATGGCTGCCCAGAGAGATAGGCTGCTGAAAATACTCGATAACATCGCTGACGGTATTGTTATTACCGGGCCGGACTATAAAATCAGATTTATGAATTCCAGGATGGTAAAGGCAATTGGGCAGGGGAACGGCCTGGTATGCTACGAGCACCTGCATCACTTTAAATCCCCGTGTCCTGAATGTAAAATTCATCCGGTTATTAATAACCGGGAAATATGCCGGTGGCAGTGCCAGTTCCCTGATGGTAGTGTCCACGAGGTCGTGGCCGCCCCCTATACCGACGCCGATGGAACAGCCTGCCAGATTTCTGTATTCCGGGATATGACGTAGCGCTAGGCCGTGTAAAGGCGAGACCGACTAGCGGTAGGCGACTTTTCATTCACTTTTTTATATACTGGATAATACAACTTGATGTAGGGGAATGTTGTTAACAGGACCGGGAACATGACCTTTGACTGGATTTTAAGGATTGTCCTGTTCGGTATAGCGCACTGGGTATTTGCCGGAATCATGCTCAATGATTTAGCTTCCCGGCGGAAAGTCTTCGGCGGCCGTAAAGCGCCGTGGGCGGTAATAATGCTGTTAATCCCTGCCTTCGGCTCATTGCTGTATTTAATGTTCCATCCGCAGATATTAACCCCTGACGATGAAGACCATGACCGGGATAAACACGATTAGCTGGCTGCCCCGGTATTTCTTAAGCCGGGCAAGGGGTAGCCAGGCCTAAATCAGTCTTACCAGGGATTATCCCTCTCTTTCAGGGTGGAGATAAGGTGGTCGAGGGTGATAGCCGTCAGGGTAAGGGTCTGCATGGTCCCCCTGGCGCTCAAACGGATAGCCAGCTTGGCGATAGCCTCATTGCTGGGCGCCTCCAGGATATTAACAAAATCGTATTGCCCCAGAAGGGCGTACTGGGTCAATATCTTGGCCCCCATAAACTCCACTTCTTTGTTTATCTCCTTGAGTATCTCCGGGTCTTCCTGAAGGGCTTTTCTCCCGGCATCGGTCAGGGTGGT
>CAZXYV010000015.1:0-12797 GCA_964645025.1 uncultured Dehalococcoidaceae bacterium
CCGAGATTAACCGGACACCGGGCGCAGTCGCTGGCGGAATATCTGCAAAAACACCCGGAAAGCTACCAGCACCTCCGCACCATTTAACGAAGGTCTGGCTCTGCAAATGGAGGCGCCGGTAAAATGGATTTTCTAACACTCCAGGGTGAGCGTTAGTCGTAGTGATGGCATTTGACCCAGTGCTGCAGCCCGACGGCTTTTACCTCGGGCACGGCTTGCGAGCAAGTCTCTCCGGCTTCAGCGCAGCGCGTGTGAAAACGGCACCCGGGCGGGGGATTCAACGGCGAAGGCATTTCCCCGGTCAGAATTATCTGTTTTACCTCCTGCTCCTCATCCTCAGGTAAGGTCAGGAGCGATGCTGATATCAATGCCTTGGTGTACGGATGTAAAGTATTATTAAACAGCTCTTCGGTCTCTCCGTATTCCACTATCTGCCCCAGATACATAATCGCCACGCTATGGCTCATGTATCTTACCGTGGCCAGGTTATGCGCGATAACCAGGTAGCTGAGGTTATGCTTCACCTGGAGGTCTTTCAGCAGGTTCATTATTTGCGCTCGAATCGAAACGTCCAGGGCCGAGACCGGCTCGTCCAGAACGACTATGCTGGGTTTTAGTGCCAGAGCGCGGGCCACCGCTATCCGCTGCCGCTGCCCCCCGCTGAACTCGTGCGGGTAGCGGTCAGCACTCTCCGCCGCGATTCCTACCTGGTCCAGTAGCTCCAGCACCCGGCTACGATTCTGCTGTTTCGTTTGCCTGGTGTTCACCACCAGCGGCTCGGCGATGATATCTCTTACGCGCATCCTGGGGTTCATGGAACTCCATGGATTTTGCTGTACCGCCTGTATCCTGGGCCGGTATTCTGTCTTTAGTTTTGACTGTGGCCACTCGGTGATGTCCTTACCTTCAAAAAAGATAGACCCGGAGGTCAATTTCTCCTGTAGCAGCACTGCCCTGGCGGTGGTCGTCTTGCCGGCGCCTGATTCGCCTACGAGGCTAAGTGTCTTGCCACGTTCTACGGTAAATGATACGCCGTCTACGGCCCTGACCCAACCGATGGTGCGCTGGAGAAGACCCTTGGTGACAGGGTAGTGCTTGACCAGGTCGCGCCCTTCCAATATAGTCTCTGCCATGGCCTAGTTAACCCTCCAGCAAGATACAGAGTGCTCCTCGCCGACCTCTACCTCGGGTGGCTCCTGCTCACGGCAAATCTCCTGCGCCACGGAGCAGCGAGGAGAGAACCGGCAACCGGGAGGTAGATTTGCCATCGAGGGAGGCTGCCCTTCAATAGAGTAAAGCCGCTCATCCTTCTTCCGGTCCAGGCGGGGTACCGAGTTGACCAGGGCGCTCGTGTAAGGATGCTTGGGCGCTTTAAATAATACGCTCGTAGGTGCCGTCTCGACAATTTTACCGGCGTACATCACGGCTACCCGCTGGCACATTTTAGCTATGACCCCGAAGTCGTGAGTGATGAAGATAATCGCCACATTTGTCTTCTGCTGGATATCTTTAAACAGGGCGATGTACTGGGCCTGAATGGTGGCATCCAGAGCGGTGGTAGGTTCATCGGCAATCAGCAAACGGGGATGACAGGACATGGCAATCGCCCCCACCACCCTCTGCCTCATCCCGCCGCTCAACTGAAAAGGATAATCGTTGAGCCTCTGCTCGGGCGCCGGTATCTTTAACAGCCGCAGCGCGGAGATAACTTCCGGCTCGACCATGTTAGCGGGAAGGCCCTGGTGCAGACGTATGGATTCAGAGATTTGATCACCGACGGTATAAACAGGATTGAGCGAGGTCATCGGGTCCTGGAGAATCATGGAAATCATTTTACCGCGGTAGGCCCTCATCTGATGCTTATCCAGCTCCATGAGGTCCTTTCCCTCAAAGATAATCTTCCCGCCGATAATCCTGCCCGAAGGCTCCGGTAGTAAACGAAGAATCGATAGGCCGGTTACCGTTTTGCCGCAGCCGGACTCGCCGACGATACCCAGCGTTTCTCCCTCACGCACATAGAAACTTACCCCATCAACGGCCCTGATGACGGCTTTCCGCGTGAAGAAAGCCGTGTGCAGGTCCTCTACTTTAAGGATGATATTGCTCATAGCTGCCTCAACCTCGGGTCCAGCTTATCGCGTAACCAGTCCCCCAGGAAGTTCCCGGATAACACCACCAGCCCGATGGCTATGCCGGGGAAGAAGGATATCCACCAGGCTGTATCGATCTGGTTCCGCCCGTCGGCTACCATGTTACCCCAGGACGGCGTGGTCGGCGGGATACCGGCGCCGAGGTAGCTCAGAGCCGACTCTGTTAGAATCACCATGCCTACCTGCAGCGTCGCCAGCACTATCAGCGGATTAATAACGTTCGGGAAAATATGCCGGGTCATGATTCGCATCGGAGAGCTGCCGATGATGCGTGCCTGGGTAACGAAATCCGCCTGCCGCAATCTGAGGGCTTCGCCGCGTATCAAACGCGCGTAGGGGGCCCAGCCTAGTAGCGATAAAGCCAGCACCACTGTCCAATAACTCGGTCCCAGGATGACGGCCAGGAGTATCGCGATTAAAATGGCGGGAAAGGATAGGCTGACATCCGTCACCCGCATCAGGATGGTCTCGGTGCGCCCCCCCAGGTAGCCCGCGATTATACCCAGTATCGTGCCGATACCGGCCGTAATGAAGATAACCATCAACGAGACGCTTAAAGAAATCCTGGCGCCGAAGATAACGCGGCTTAAAATGTCCCGGCCGAGCAGGTCGGTCCCCAAAAGATAGGTGGTACCGCCCCCGTCAGCAAAGAATGGCGGAAGAAGCCTGTCTGTTAAAGATGTTAAATCGGGCGAATGTGGCGCCAGCTTCGGGGCAAAAATGGCGGTGAGCACCAGCAGGAATAATACCGTCACCGGGACAATGAAATTCCACTGCAAGGTCGCCGGTCTTCTTTTTTTATAGCCTTTAATTATAGCGTCGGCTTTTTTTCTTTCAATAGCCATAATAGTCCCTAGGTGCGCTGGTATCTTATTTGCGGGTCAACGTAAGCGTAGATGATGTCTATAAACAGGTTCACCATGAGGACCAGAACCGCCACTACCAGGGTAATAGCCTGGACCACCGGGAAATCGCGCGCCACCATGGAATCGACGCTCATCTTCCCGATGCCGGGCCAGGCAAAGACATTCTCTAAAACCACGGCCCCGGTAATGATGTTGGCGAATATCAGGCCGGCCACGGTCAGCGGGGCGATAAGAGCATTCCGCAGGGCATGTTTCCAGATGACTATTCTCTCGGGAAGTCCCTTGATTCTGGCCAGCTTGACGTATTCGCTATCCAGGACGTCCAGCATACTGGAGCGGACCAGGCGCATCATGCCCGGCAGCAGGAAAAATGCCAGCGTGCCGGCCGGCAGCACGTAATTAGCCGGGCCGGTGGTGCCGTAGGCTGGTAATACACGTAATGACACGGCGAAAACGAAGATAGACTCGATGGCCAGCCAGAAATTCGGCAAAGCCTGACCCAGAACAGCCACGAACTTCACTACATTGTCCAGCCAGGAATCGCGCCTTGTTGCGGCGAGGACCCCCAGGAGCAATGCTGCCAGCATACCTACGCTGAAGCCGGTGAGACCCAGTCTGATAGAGTTGGGAAACGCTTCCAGAATCATCTCGGTTACCGGCCGCCCCCTCAGGATGGATTTGCCGAAGTCACCATGAGAGATACCTTTGATAAAAAGCCAGTACTGTTCCGCATATGACTTATCAAACCCATACTGCGTTTTGATGTTAGCTATCTCTTCTTCTGTACTCGTGGCTGTTCTCATCAGATCGATGGGATTTCCCGAGATTCGGACCAGAACAAAGATTAATAGAGAGATACCTATAAGAGCTACTATCGTCTGCAGCAAACGTACGATGATGAAACGCACCATCTGTGTTTTTCCTTACTGATTAAAATTCTGTTGAATAGTCCCCGTGTTTTCAGACCTGTCGCACGTTGTTACTAAAAGAATACCCTACTTATAAAATATCATACATAGGCGGCAGCGAAGTGTCAAATAGCCTTGTTTTTTAGATAAACTGTTATTTTTACAAAAGCTGAAAGTTACAGTTAATCCCCAGTAAAAAATAATCTGTTTAGAAAGACTTATTAAACCGGGGAAATCCCGGGGGGTGTACACCACCCCCCGGAACAACTTTTATAACCTTAGATTGTACTCTTTCTTCTATTACTTCGCGGGCTGCATGGTGGCCAGGAGCGCGTAGATGCCGCGGCCAACGTCAGGGCTGACTGTACCTACTTTGGGTCCGAAGACCGCGTAGGATGGCATTTGCATGATGCCGACGTTGACCCACATGCTGTAGCCGTAGTTCTGGAAGTCCGTGTAGTACTGCTTGGCCTTGACGGGGTCGAGCTCGGTGGTAGCTTTAGCATAGAGCTCGTTCGCTTTCGGGTCGTTCCCGGTGGCATGCACGCCGGTGGAGATGTACATGTTGGCCGAGTGGTATATGGCGTTAAACGCGCCCGGGTATAGCCACGGGATAACGGCGCCGATGTTGTTACCGCCGGGAGCTCTGGCACTCGCAAAGAACAATTGGGCAAAACCAATGGCGTCGACTGGAGTGTACTTGGTCTGAACGCCGAGTTTATTCCAGTAACCCATGACCATCTGCACCATATCGAAGTGGTATTGTTGTCCGTATAATTTGATTACCGGGTCCTTGAATTTGTCCGGGTAACCGGCTTCCGCCAGCAGGGACTTGGCTTTGGTTACATCGTAGGGGTCGGGCTTCCAGGATGGGTCCCATCCCCAGCCGACGTTTATCTGCATCTGCCACCGGCTGCCCGGTTGGGCCAGACCCTTGTAATAGGTATCGCACATTTCCTGGCGGTTGACGGCGTAGGACAGGGCCTGCCGGATTCTGATGTCCTTGGTTGGGCCATCGGTTAACCAGGTGCCGGGGAAACTGATGTTCCCCAGGGTGGCCAGGCCTACTTCCTTAAGGCTGAACCCCTGACTCCTTAATTGAATCATTCTATCGGGGGTGATAGTCTGGGCGATATCAACATCGCCTGTCCTGAGCAGGGCCACGCGTGTCGCTTCTTCCGGAACCATGTAGTCTATCACGGTCTTGAAATAGGGCAACTGGCCCCAGTAGTCCAGGTTAGCTTCCAGTTCACAGGTGGTGCGCGAAACCAGTTTGACGAATTTATACGGCCCGGACCCTATCGGGGCCTTGCGGAAAGCGTCCACGCCGACTTTTTCAATATAGGCCTTGGGGAGAATGTGGATGTTCTGGAAAGGCACGATAAGGGGCGGCTCGGGCTTAACCGACTTATAGACATAGGTATAGTCGTCGGCGACCGAACTGGAACTAAAGTTGTTGCGTAAATAAGGCGACCAGGGATTCGTCGACTCTTTTACCATAAACCGGTCTACCGAGAACTTGACGTCGTTGGCGGTAAGCGGGTCGCCGTTGTGGAATTTAACACCTTTGCGTATTTTAAAAGTCCAGGTGAGTCCATCGGCGCTTAAGGCATAGCTCTCCGCGATACAGCCGACGACGTTCCCTTTCACGTCGTTCGTTACCAGGGTGTCATAGGTAGCCCAGCCCCAGAACGTGGTCCAGAAGACGGGGTCGAACGATTCATAAGAAAAATCTGGCGTGGCTATGCGTATGGTACCTGTGGGCACTACCTTGGCTACGGCTGGTGCCTGCGTCGGCGCTAGGGTGGTGGCCGGCACCGGGGCCTGTGTTACCGGGGCTGTCGTGGGTTTGGGTACTGCTGGCGCCGTTGTTGTCGCCGGTGCGGTGGTGGTGGGCGTTGCTTTACCGCAACTGATTATCAGCAGCCCACTGATAATCACCAGAGCAAGGATTATGAGAAGTAAGCTTCTCTTCATTATTGTTTTGCATCTCCTTTCATTTATTTATAGAACGATATATTTTTCACGGATATTCGGTCGAACACCCCTGTCAATATAATCCAGAGTGACTCACCGTTTTTCCGGTAACAAAAAGTAGTTTAAAACCGACGAATAAATATATGTTTTTCTAGGTAATATCAACGTATAGCCTTCAGCGAATTTCCAATGTTGGCTCATTATATATCTCAAATTTTATAAATGTCAACAATGGTTTTTACAGATGCGATCTGGAAAACGGCAATGTCACTTTGTGAATGATATTTTCAAAATTTGAAATACAACTACCGTTTCTTGCATAGAATTTGATGTGGGGAGGAAAAGAGGTGGAATATGGTGGGCGGTAGCGGACTTGAACCACTGACCTCCGCGATGTCAACGCGGCGCTCTAACCAGCTGAGCTAACCGCCCAGGATATTGTCATTCTACTAGATACCCTTCTCACAGTCAACCTCCCGGTACGGGTGTAATATAGGCGGTAATGTGTTAAAATACTGACCAAACGAATCTGGAGGCCGCTGCATGGGCTTTCTTAAAGGCTTCGGCACCTTTGTCCTTGGTTTCCTGCTCTTCCTTTCGCTTTCTGTCTTCAGCGTAGCCTTTTTACTCAATAGCACCGTGCTCAATCCCGATTTCGTCACGAGACAGGTAGACAGGATTGATGTATCGGCCGTGGCCCGGGACGTTGCCGACGAGCAGATTAAAGAGGAATTGCCCGCCGAGCTCAACTTTTTGAAGGATGCTATTTATAACGTCATCGACGCCCAGGAGCCGTGGTTGAAAAAGCAGCTGAACCAGGCTATCGATTCTGGCTACGATTATTTCCTGGGTAAGACCGATAAACTCTCGATTTCCGTCCCGCTGGATGCTTTTAAAAAGGACCTGAAAAATAGCCTGTGGCAGGAACTGAACAAGCAGTTGACCGTATGGCTGCGTGATAATCTTCAGAGCGAGCTGAAACCCTATATCGAGCAGAATTTACAGGCGTACCGGAAGTTGCTGCCGGGTGAGCTCACCATCCTGTCCGATGCGCAGCTGAAATCCTACCTCGATACCTATTTGAAGCAAATCCAGGACCAGATAATTAAAACAGGTAAATCGCCCGAGCTATCCGGTTTACTGGAAACTCTAATCAGGCCGTATTTCGATAAGTATTACGACGAATATGCCGCCCAGATTCCCGATAAGTTAACAACCGATGACATCCCGGCCGATGTCATGGAGCAGCTACAGCTGGCCAAAAAGTACATCGGCTATTTCCGCAGTGGTTTCTATTGGTTAATCGTCTTCATGGTCGTCCTGGTGGCAGGGATTTTCCTGATTCACCGCAATATTCAGGACCCCTCCCGGGCGCTGGGCATAGACCTCTTAATCTATGGGGCGCTGGACCTGGCTGCTACTTTCGCGGCACGGAGTTTCCATCCAGCGACACTGCTGCCGAGCGAAGCTGCCTCACTGGGGACATGGCTTACCGGAATTTATAATGACATCACCGGTATCATGCTGACGTTCAGCATCGTGGTGCTGGTCATCGGGGTGGCCTTAATCGTGATATCGTTCGTATTTAAAAAGAAGGTGGCTGAGAACTAGAGAGTGAAAATTAATATTTTAGCTTAGGTGGGATGGAGCAAAGGGGGGTTATAAACCTCAATACCCCGGATTCTGGTTAGATCTTAAACCTTTACCGCCCTCTCTTTCCTTAACCGCCACCACCCCGCCCCTCCCACGATAAGCGCCATCGCCGCAGCGCCTAAAGCGCAGAAAAGGGTGGCATCGAACCAGAAACCCTGCGGGAAAAGCATGATTAAATAGTCCATCGCCGGGTCGAGCTGCCACAGGTCGTTAGCGAAGCTGATAAGGTGGAACTGGTAAAAGAACCAGTCGAAGTTCACGCGTATCATCAGCCCCAGGACTACTAACAGCGCCAGTGTCAGGGCGCTCCCGCCGACAAGCCCCCACGCCACCCGCCGCCGGTCATGCCAGAGCATATAATTCAGTCCGGCGTAAACAAAGGCATAAATCAGCGTGCCTAAAAGCACCCGGAAAACCAGCCGGAACAGGCCTTTGACGTCCTTGAGGTGACCGACTTCACGGGCATTGAACAGCGTGAACGGTTTACCGTCTTTCACCACGGTCAGGTTAATGTACTCCTCATCGGAGTTAAAATATGTCATCAGGCCGGTGATGACTTTATCCAGCTCGGCCGGGGCCAGTCCGGTCACCTGGCTGATGTCGTATTTATTGAAACCGTAGCGGTATAGCTCGGCGCTGTTGGCAGCAATCCTTACGCTGGTGGTTATCAGCAGGAAGGGCAGACACAGTATGAACAGCCAATGGGCTGCGGTTCTGACGATTTTCATGAATATTCCCGGAAATGACTACCTAGATTTTACCTTATTGAGCAAAAAAATAATACTCCGCTTGACCGTCCTTGTGTTATAATTTACTAGATTTCTGACCGGGGAGCTAAATGTTTACCCACCTCCATGTCCACACCGAATACAGCCTGCTCGACGGGATGTGCCGTATCCCGCAGCTGGTAGCCCGGGCTAAAGATCTGGGCATGGAGAGCCTGGCCATTACCGACCACGGCGTCATGTACGGGGTCATCGAGTTTTACCAGGCCGCTAAAGAGGCCGGCATCAAGCCCATTATCGGCTGCGAAATTTATATCGCCCCGGGGGGCCACCTCAACCGCAATACCGGCGAGAAAAACAACTACCATCTGATTTTACTGGCTAAAAATCAGGCCGGCTACCAGAACCTCATCCAGCTTACCACTAAAGCCCACCTCGAAGGCTTTTACTATCGTCCTAGGGTGGATAAAGGGCTGCTGGAGCAGCACAAAGAAGGCTTAGTCGCCCTCAGCGCCTGCTTTTCCGGGGAAGTCCAGTACCTGATATTAGGCCGGCGCTACGATGAAGCCAGGCAGGCGGCGCTCTGGTATAAACAGACCTTCGGCGATTTTTATCTGGAAGTAATGCGGCACCCCGTACCGGAGGCGGAAGTAGTCAACAGCTCTTTAATTCAGATTGGCCGTGAGCTCGATATCCCGCTGGTAGCCACCAACGATACCCACTACATCCACCGCGAAGACGCCTCGGCGCACGATTTACTGCTCTGCATCGGCACCAACACCACCGTCCATGACGAGAAGCGGCTGAAAATGCCGGGGGATTTCTTCTACCTTAAAAGCCCGCAGGAGATGGCGGAGCTTTATCAGGATATCCCCGAGGCGCTGGAAAACACCGGGCGCATCGCGGAGAAATGCAACCTCGACCTGGAGTTCGGGCGGCTGCACCTGCCGGAGATAGGGATACCGGCCGGCCAGACCCCCGACCAGTTCCTGGCCGAGCTATGCCGCCAGAATTTGAAACAGTATTACCCCAACCCGACCGTGGAGATCGAACAGCGCCTGGAATACGAGCTGGACGTCATCAAGACCACCCAGTTCGCCAACTATATCCTGGTCGTCTGGGATATTATCTCGTTCACCAAAAAGCAGAATATCCTCTTCGGCGTCAGGGGCAGCGCCGCCGCCAGCATCGTCCTGCACTGCCTCGGCATCACCGCCATTGACCCCATCGAGCACGGTCTTATTTTTGAGCGTTTCCTCAACATCGAGCGTAAGGAAATGCCGGACGTGGACATGGACTTTCAGGACGACCGCCGTGACGAGGTCATCGCCTATGTCTCCCAGAAATACGGCCAGGACCACGTCGCCCAGATAATCACCTTCGGTACGCTGGGCGCTCGTGCAGCCATCAGGGACGTCGGCCGGGCGCTCGGTATGCCCTACGGCGATGTCGACCGTGTCGCCAGGCTGGTGCCCGGTATGCCCAATATGACTCTGGCCAGAGCCATGGACGAAAACCAGGAACTAAGGACTATCTACCAGAGCGATGAAATCGTGCGCAATCTGGTCACCTCGGCCAGGCGGGTGGAGGGCATCTCCCGCCACGCCAGCACCCATGCCGCCGGAGTCGTTATTTCCAGAGAGCCACTGACGAAGTATGTCCCGCTACAGCGCGGCGCTAAAGTGGACAGCCAGGAAGCCGTCATGACGCAGTTTTCCATGGGGGACATCGCCCGTATCGGTCTGCTGAAGATGGACTTCCTCGGGCTGGCTAACCTGACTATCCTGGGTAGGGCCAGAGACATTATTAAACAAAATCACGGGGTTGACATCGACCTTTATAAACTCCCCATGGACGATAAAAAGACCTTCGACCTGCTTTCTTCCGGGGAGACGGCCGGCGTGTTCCAGCTGGAAGGCGGCGGTATGCGCCGCTATGTCAAAGAGCTTAAACCAACGGTTTTCAGCGATATCTCGGCCATGGTCGCTTTATACCGCCCCGGCCCCATGGAGCACATCCCCACGTTCATCGATGCTAAACACGGCAAGAAGACGATTCAGTACCCCCACCCGGCGCTGGAAAGCATCCTTAAAGAGACCTACGGCGTCATCGTTTATCAGGAGCAGGTGCTCTTTATCGTACAGGCCCTGGCCGGCTATAGCCTGGGGCAGGCGGATATCTTCCGCAAGGCCATGGGCAAGAAGATTGCCGAGGTGATGAAGAAGGAAAAACGCAGTTTTCTGGCCGGTGCCCGGAAAAAGGACTTCTCTACCGAGGTGGCCGAAGCCGTCTTTGCCCTCATTGAACCTTTTTCCGGGTACGCCTTTAACAAGGCCCACGCGGTGAGCTACGCCCTCATCGCCTATCAGACCGCCTATCTTAAGGCGAACTACCCGGCGGAGTATATCACCGCCTTCCTGACTATCCACGCCGGAGAGCTGGAGAAAATCGCCGGCGCGGTCGCTGAGTGCCGCCGCCTGAACATCACCGTACTCCCGCCGGATATCAACCGCAGCCAGGTTGAATTTTCCATTGAGGATAGTGATGGAAAAGCAGCCATCCGCTACGCGCTGGGGGCCATCAAGAACGTGGGCATTGGCGCAGTCGAGCCGGTTATTGCCGAGCGTAGTAAAAACGGTTTGTTTAAATCAATCGAAGACCTGTGCCGCCGCTGCGAACTCCAGGCGGTGAACCGGCGGGTCATGGAAAGCCTGATTAAAGCCGGTGTCATGGACTCACTGGGCAAGCGCGGCACGCTGCTTAATAGCGTCGAGCGTATCCTGTCACTGGCGCAGAGAGAGCAAAAACTACGCGAGACGGGGCAGTCCACCATGTTCGACCTGTTCGGGGATACGGCGCCGGTGCCTTTACCGGAGCTTGACCTGACGCCATCCGATATATCCGACAGGGAAAAAGCGTTCTGGGAAAAAGAGCTGATGGGGGTGAGCTTTTCTGAGAAACCGTTCAGCCCGGTATTCAGCGGGAAGAACCCGGACACCACGTTCTGCGGCCAGATTGATGCGGAACTTGACGGGCAATCCGTCGTCATTGCCGGCCGGGTCATCTCCGCCCGCTATCTCCTGACGAAGGACGGGCGTTCGTTCGCCAGCGCCATTTTAGAAGATTTCAGCGGTCAGATTGAGGTCATGGTCTGGCCGAAGGTCTTTACCGAGACCGAAGAGCTGTGGCAGGAGGGCAACGAGCTGGTGGTGCAGGGCAAGGTGAGGGTACGGGACGAGCGGCCGCAGATAAGCTGCGACAACGTGCGCCTCTACCAGCCGCCGCAGGGAGAAAAAGAAACGGCTACCGCGCCTGTCGCTAAGGCGCCGGAGCCTCCCGCCGAGACAGCGGCAAAAGGGCCCGCGACCAGACAGCGGCTGATAATCAACATTCAACAGACTACAGATAAAGAGGGCGATATCGCCCGCCTTGGGAAAATTATCGCCGCCCTGAAGGCTAGCCCCGGCCGCGACGAGGTGCAGATTAATGTCCTGAACGGGGGCGCTCCCATCCCTTTAAAGCTCCCCAACGTGCAGGCAGGCTATGGCCCGGAGCTAAAAAAGCAGCTGGCCGGGCTGGTGGGAGAAGAAGGGTTCAAGGTAGAGAAGCTGGATTAAGGTAGAGGTGGTAATCATCATGGAGAGACCTCAATCCGGGTTGAGTTTTAAAGCAATGTCGCTAATGTTCAAGCTGCGCGACATTATCAGGCCGCGTGGAAACGTATTGAAAGAGGCGGGCATAAAACCGGGGTTTCAGGTGCTGGACTTCGGCTGCGGACCCGGCGGCTATATTCTCCCGCTGGCCAAATTGGTAGGTGAGTCAGGAAAGATTTATGCCCTGGACATCAATCCGGCGGCAATACTGGCGGTGAAATCGCTCGCTTTAAAGCATAAACTCGCCAACATCGTGACTATGTTATCCGATGGCGACACAGGCCTGCCGGACAGCAGCGTCGATATCGCATTGCTCTACGACGTCCTCCACCATCTAAAAAAGCCGGATGAAATTTTAAAGGAGCTGCACCGGACACTCAAACCTGAAGGGGCTCTTTCAGTCAGCGACCATCACATGAAAGAAGAAGATATTACTTCAGGGGTGTCCGGTACGGGGCTATTCCGGCTATCCCGGAAAGGTAAAGTATTGAATTTCTCCAGGGTTCAGTAAAGAAGAATCCTTTAACGCGCCGCGCCTGGTTTTACTTCTTGGTGTCGCTGAGTTCCTCGGTAATATCTTTGGCCATGGCCATAAAGAGTTTCCGCAGCCTTTTCATGACATCCGAGGCGGCCTTTTCGCCGGCGGCTCTGGCTTCATCAGCGGCCTTACGGGCATCCGCCGCGGCTTGATCCAGCTCATCCAGAAGCTCCGGAAGAGGTTTACTGAAAATATCATGCTTCGGCTCAATTTTTCCAGCCATAATTACCTCCTTTTAACTTATCGAACTACTTATACTATTATAGCACCAGCGGGCGGAAATTGTCCGATGAGTGTCAGGTAAAGACTGTTTAATAACCCATCCCC
>CAZXYV010000015.1:12897-16015 GCA_964645025.1 uncultured Dehalococcoidaceae bacterium
CCCCCTCTCCTTGGAAGGAGAGGGGGTTCACCCTGAAGGTTCTCCCTGAAGGGATACAGGGGGTGAGGATTTCAGAAAGAACGCTAAACAAACACCTTTTCCGGCTGCCAGACTTTATTTTCCGGGACATAGCGGAGGATACCTAGGAAACGACCGTCCGGCGCGTAGGCACGGCAGAGTATCTCTACGGTATTATCATGAGTAACGTGCTCCAGCGCCAGAGGGTTCCCTTGACTCATGGCTTTTTCAGTGGCCTCGTCGATGACCACGGCGCGTAAGTCCTGAAGTACGTAGTCGATGGGGTATAAAAAGCGCTCCCAGCGCCTTTCGGAGAAGGCTGATTCCAGTTGCGACAGCGAAACGGCCTCTTTGATGTCAAAAGGACCATACCTGGTGCGTACCAGGCTCTTGAGAAAGGCGCCGCAGTCAAGCACCTGCCCCAGGTCGTGGGCGAGCGAGCGGATATAGGTGCCCTTGCTGCATTCGATTTCTAAAGTGAATACCGGCGGTTGCCAGTCGATGATTTCCAGCCGGTGGATGGTGACTAAACGGCTTTTACGTTCGATGCTGATGCCGGCCCGCGCCAGCTTATAAAGCGGTTGTCCCCGGTGCTTTAAGGCGCTGTACATGGGAGGGGTCTGGTGGATAGAGCCCCGGAACAGGTTGAGGACGGACTCGAGTTTAGCGCGGTCGATGCCGGAAGGGTCTCTCCGCTGCATGATTTTGCCGCTGGCGTCATAAGTATCGGTGGCTGCCCCGAGCTCGATGCCGGCCCGGTAAGTCTTGGAGGCTCCTGACAGGTATTCAACAATGCGTGTCCCTTTGCCGATGCAGACCGGCAGGACGCCCGTGGCGTCCGGGTCGAGCGTGCCCGCGTGTCCCACGCGCCGCTCGCCGCTTAAGCGTTTTATCCTGGCGACGACGCCGTAAGACGTTTTGCCCGCGGGCTTGTCAATGTTCAGTATACCGTCCAAAGTCGCATCCGCTGGTCTATCTTCATAATTGGTTTCACCACGTTTTCACTTTTTGTATGCGTTCCAGGGCTGCCTCTATCTCGCTCCTGGAAAGAAACAGGGTGGCCCTCATGTAACCTTTACCGTTATTCCCGAAATAGGAACCCGGCATCAGGGCCACGTGCGCTTTATTTATCAGTGTGTTCAGCACGAAGTCTTCGTCATCAAAGCCGTCGGGGACTTTAATCCAGAGATACGGCGTCGCCTTAGGGATGGCCACCTTCAGCCCCAGTTCCTGCAGGCCTTTGACGAAAATGTCCCTTCTCTCTTTCAGCTCTTTAAAGTAGGCCTGCATCTCCGCTTTGACCGCCGGGTTTCGCAGCGCTTCGACGCCGGCCTTCTGTTTATACCACTCTACGCCCTGGCTGTACTGGGACGAGAGCTTGAACCAGCGGTTGATGTTTTCGGCGCTGCTGACAATCCATCCGAGGCCTATGCCCACGAAGTTATAATGCTTGGAAAAAGACACAATCTCGAAGCCCCGGTCCATCAGTCCCGGAATTTGCGTGATGGATACCGGCCTGGTATCATCATCGAACGTATAATTTTTGTAGGCTTTATCGAAAATACCCGTGATATCCGTGGATTTCATTTCTTCTAGTAAAGATACGTAAAAATCTCTGCCGGCCACGCTGCCGGTAGGGTTATTGGGGTCGCAGAAATAAAAGGCGGCCGGCTTCTCAGCTTCTACCGAGGAGTCTATTTTAAACTTGAACTCGGGTAGCCATTTCGTGGCCGCGGAGGTCCGCACTCTCTTGACACGGTGATTGGTCAGCACGGATGCCGGTTCATAGACCGGGTATACCGGGTCGGGGATATATATCGTTCCCGGCTCGAACAGGCGCACCATATTGAACAGGACCTCTTTATTCCAGCCGGTAACGGTGATATTTTCCGGCCGTAGCGTGACCGAATGCCTGACGCGGTAATCATCGATAATGGCTTCTATCAATTCCGGGATGCCCCGTTCCGGGTGCGCGTCGCAGGGATAGCCGAGAGTCGATTTATCGGCCAGAATGAATTTTGACATGGCTTGCTTGACCGTCTGCGGTGCTTCCCGGTCGGGGATGCCGATTCTGGCATTAATGACGGGGATACCGTCCCGTTGCTCGACTTCCCGGGAAATCTGGCCTACTTTACGAAAAGGGTATTCGGGAATCTGGCTGAGCAAAGGTGAAAATCTCATTGGTTTTTCTCTCCCTGAATGCACATATTGTACCAACAGGTCTAAGGATTATCGTTATGTGTCACTTCATCGATGAGCCGCAGGATACGGTCGCCCTTTTCGATGGAGTTGTCCCATTGAAAGTGGAGTTCCGGCATGCGCCGCAGTCTCACCTTTTTGGCCAGCTCCGAGCGCAGGAAGCCGGCCGCCGAGCCCAACGCCCCCAGTATCTGATGTTCTTTTTGCTCGCCGCCGACGCTGCTGACGAAGACTTTGGCGTACCTGAGGTCGGGGGAGACGCTGACCTCGGTGACGGAAACGAACTCATCAAGTCGGGGGTCGCGGAGTTCACGCTGGATTAGCTCGCTGATTTCCCGCTGTATAAGCGTATTGACGCGTTCCATACGATGTGACATATTACGGGGCCCGGGTTTACCCTGACTTTTCCATTCTATAGAATTCCAGGATATCGCCGACTCGGAAGTCGTTGAAGTCCTGGATACCGACGCCGCACTCAAAGCCGGCGGCCACTTCTTTAACGTCGTCCTTAAAGCGCTTCAGGCTGCCCACCGTGGAGTCGGCGATGATTTCTTTACCCCGGCGCACCCTGACCTTAGCGTTGCGGACTATCTTGCCTTCGCTGACGATAACACCGGCTGCTTTTACCCCCTTGCCGGCCGGGAAGACGGCCCTTATTTCCGCCCGCCCGTCGATAACCTCGACGTAAACGGGCTCCAGCATGCCTTTCAGGGCTTTGGCCACGTCATCGGCCAGGGTGTAGATGACGTTGTAGTAGCGGATGTCCACGCCGCTGGTGGCGGCCACCTTTTTAGCGCCTTCCTGGGCGGTGACATTGAAACCGATGATAAGCCCGTTGGAAGCTGTGGCCAGCATGACATCGCTCTCGGTAATACTGCCGGTAGCGCTATGGATGATTCTG
>CAZXYV010000016.1:0-2554 GCA_964645025.1 uncultured Dehalococcoidaceae bacterium
TTCTCCCGAAGATACCGGCGGGGCATGCAGGGTGGCAATCGTTTCGTAAGCGGCTACGCCAGGTAAGAGTATTTTCCCTCCGCCGCCGAACCCGGCCATGATATGCGGCACGATGGAGCCGATGCCTATCTTGAGGTCGCACCTCATCACCTCGGCGTTGATACAGACACGAGTGCCGCGCGCGGTCGTGCCGGCGTAGACGCAGTTAGTGAACGGGTTGTGATTATAGACCGGAAAACGCGCCATAACATCCTCGCCCAGCTTCTTGGCGAAGTCCAGCCGGTGCATCGCCCCGTGGCAGCCGCAGGCGGCGATAAAGCGTATTTGAGTATCCTTGATGCCGGCGGTGGCCAGCTCGGCCAGGACATGGGGGATTATCTCCGCCACCCGGGTGACCCGCGCCATATCATCGAAAATTATCACCACCTCTTTTTTGCCGCGGGCGTATTCCTGCAGCGGCCTCATGCCGATAGGACCGGCGATAGCCTTTTTTATCTGTGCGGGCTTCAGGCGGGGGCGGTCATAGCCCGCCATGTTACAGACATCTACCCGCCAGCTTTCGGGGAGGGAAAGCTCGAGCTTTTTCACGCCATACCAGGCCAGCTGGGGTAAATGAATATTATTCGTCAAGATAATCCTCTCTATATTATTCCGTTCCGTTTCAGCATCGCGCGCAGGTTTGGAGGAATATCCAGGCTGTCTATCTCTTTTATAGCCACCCAGCGGCAGTCCCCGGCGTCCGATTGCGCTCTGGCCTCCCCGCTCACGTACCTGCCGAGGAAGTCTATCAAGACGAAATGGTAACTGATGCGGCCATCCCTGTCCCTGATGATTCTCTCCGTAGCATCAAGCAGACGCTCTATCTCAACCTTAATCGCACACTCTTCGTATACTTCGCGTTTCGCTGCCTCGTATAACGTTTCACCCAGCTCGATGCCACCTCCAGGGATGCTCCACTTACCTTTGGAGGGCTCTTTGGCACGTTTGACCATGAGCATATGACCGTCCCTGATAATGACCGCACCCACACCAACACGGGGATATTCAGGATACCACCGGCTGTTTTCGTTTGATTCGGTCATCTGGAGACGCACCTCCGGAGAATCCTTCAGGAATAATTCAATTATCTATCGGAGAGATACCATTGTCAAAAAACGAACCTGACCGCCGGATAACGGGACAGTTGTTTACGAATTGTTTACATAAAAAACCATGATTTTAATCAAATTTTTACTTAAGTCATAGTACATTTTGGCTATATGGCTAAACATCAAGCGTATGGCGCGTATTTACCCCCACTGCCGGCGCCAGAAAAAGGCGGTGCTGATATGAAAAGCAACCCACCCGTAATTGAAACGGACGTTCTTGCCGGAGTCAAGGAGCCAGATACCGGCAGCCTGAAGGATGTTGTTTCTATTGAGGAAGCGCGGCGCGAGAGCGAAGATAAGTATAAGCAAATTTTTGATAATATCAACGCGGTTATTGTCCGTCTTAATAAATACGGCAAGATTACTGAAATTAACTCGAGATTCGAGGAGTTCTTTGGCTTTAGACGTGAGGATGTACTTGGAAAACACTTCACCAAGCTTGGTATTCTCACGCCTAAAGACTTGCCCAAGATGGTGAAACTATTCGGCGATGCCCTCAGGGGCAAGCAATTAACTTACCAGGATGAGTTAGAGACCAGAGATAAAGCCGGCAATAAAAAATATGTTGATGTGAACTGCACCGTAGCTAAAAAGGACGGGAAGATAGATAGTACCATTTCAATTATCCACGATAATACCGAGCACCGAAAGGCCGAAGAGGCGCTGCGTTTGTCAGAAGAAAAGTTCTCCAAAGTATTTAATGCCAGTCTTAACCCCATTTGTATCGTGACCGTCGAAGATTTGAAGTTCATTGAAATTAACGAGAGTTTTACGCGTTTTACCGGCTACACCCGCGAAGAGGCAATCGGGCATAGCTCGATGGAGCTCGGCCTCTGGGTAAACGAAGACGATTTAAATAAAATGAACAAAATCATGCGGGAAAAGGGCCGGCTTTATAACCAGGAGTTCAGGTCCCGCATGAAGTCAGGAGAGATACGAACCGCCTTATTCTCCGCCGAGGTTATGGAAATCGGGGGAAGAATGTGCTTGATCTACGTCATCACCGATATCACCGAGCAAAAATGGGCGGAAGATGCCCTGAGAGAAAGCGAAGAGTTCACCTCCAGCCTGCTGAAGAATAATCCCACACCGATATTCGTGACCTATCCGGATACATCCATAAAATACGTGAACCCCGCCTTCGAAAAGCTGACCGGTTATAGCTTGACCGAAGTCATCGGCATGAAAACGCCGTACCCGTGGTGGCCGGAGGATTCCAGGGATGAAATATTGGCCAAGTTCAGAGAATCTACTTTTGGTTCTGGCTCGAAAAAAGAGATGGCTTATCGGACAAAGAAAGGCGAACGTTTCTGGGTTGAGGTAAACGCCGCTTTAATTAATAAGAACGATGATAAGAAATATATCCTGGTAAACTGGGTCGATATCACCGAGCGTAGACAGATGGA
>CAZXYV010000016.1:2654-15876 GCA_964645025.1 uncultured Dehalococcoidaceae bacterium
GTTCCGCGTCCGACGCCATGGCTATAATCGCCAATGGCGGCAAATTCCTTGAAGTCAATGATAACTATGTTAAGTTGAGCGGCTATTCCCGCGAAGAACTAATAGGGCACAACGCCGATGACCTTAATATGTGGGCCTGCGCGGAAGAACGACAAAGAATATTAAAGAAGCTGGTCGAAACAGGCCATCTTAAAAATGAAGAGTTCCTTTTCCGCACCAAATCCGGAGAGTTGCGCACCTGTCTTAATTCCTCTGATTCGACTCACATCAGCGGGGAACGGCGCATAATTGTCGTCATCCAGGATATCACCGATCAAAAGAGAGCGGAGGGGGCACTCCGGGATTCTGAGGAGAAGTTCTCCAAAGCCTTTAATGCCAGTGCTAATGCTATCAGCATCAAATCGGTGAAAAATAATCGCTACATTGAGGTTAACGATAGTTTCACTCGTTTCACCGGCTATGCCCGTGAGGAGGTAATCGGTCATATCGGTGGAGAACTTAACGTCTGGGTGAACCAGGAAGAGAAAAAACGATGGACGGATACCATACAGAAAGAGGGCAGAGTAGTCAACCAGGAGTTCAGTTCCCGTATGAAGTCCGGCGATATACGCATCGGCCTGGGCTCGTCCGATATTATAAGTATCGGGGGTGAGCCGTGCCGCATGGTGGTGATAACCGATATTACCGAGCGTAAGAAGGCCGAAGAAAAACACCGGACCATCGTGAAGACAGCCCTGGACGGTTTCTGGATAGTTGATTTAAAGGGTAGAATGCTCGATGTCAATGAATCATATTGTAATATGGTGGGTTATACGCGGGAAGAACTGCTTGGAATGACCATCAGGGACGTGGAAGCCCTGGAAAATTCCGAGGAGACACTCCGGCGGATCAAGAAAATTGTAGAGCAAGGGTCCGACCGGTTTGAGTCGCGCCATAAGTGTAAAGACGGTCGGATAATTGATGTTGAGGTCAGTACGAAATATCTTGATATCGAGCAAGGGCAACTCTTTGTTTTTTGCCGTGATATTACCGAGCGCAAGCAGGCAGAAAAGGCCCTGCAAGAGTCAGAGGAGAAGTTCTCCAAGGCCTTCAATGCCAGCGCCAACGCCATCTGTTTCACTTCGCTTAAGGATAACTGCTTTATTGAGGCTAACGATAGTTTCACACGTTTTACCGGCTACCCCCACGAGGAGTTAATAGGCCGTAACGCCGCAGAACTTGGACTCTGGGTTAATCAAGAAGAGCTAAAAAGATGGATGGATGCCATACAGAAAGAGGGCAGAGCCTTCAACCAGGAGTTCAGCTCCCGCAGAAAATCCGGTGAGATACGCATCGGCCTGGCCTCAGCCGAGATGATAAATATCGGGGGTACGCCATGCCGTATGGTGGTGATAACCGATATTACCGAGCGTAAGCAGATGGAAATGGCCCTGCGAGAGTCAGAAGAGAAGTTCTCTAAAGCCTTCAGAGCCAGCGCCAATGCCATCTGTATCACCTCATTAAAAGATAACAAGTTCTTAGAAATCAATGAGAGTTATTCCCGTTTTACCGGCTACACCCGTGAAGAGGTGATTGGCCACACTGCCGCTGAACTTAGCCTCTGGGTGAACACTGAAGAGCTAAAACGAGTGCACAACAAAATCCAGGAAGAAGGCAAATTTAAAAATATGGAGTTCAGCTCCCGCATGAAATCAGGTGAGATACGCATCGGTCTGGGCTCGGCAGAGAACATAAATATCGGGGGGGAGCTATGCAGAATAGCTGTGATAACTGATATTACCGAGCGTAAAAAGGCGGAGGAAGGTCTGAGGCTGCTCGGTTCGGTCACGCAGCAGGTCACGGATTCCATCATCGTTACCGACCCGGATTTTAAAATAACCTACATGAACAAAGCCGCACAGGACCTGTTAGGCTATACTATCGATGAAGTTCGGGGTACCGATATCGGGCTCTTTGACGCCGTATCTATTTCCAAGAGAGTCCAAGAAGATATCCTCAACGCCCTTAACACGGGTAAAACCTGGACGGCGGTATTAACTAAGCGGCGCAAAGACGGCAGCACTTTCCTCTGCGATTGCCGGCGCTCCCCGTTATTTGACGAGACTGGCCGTCTCGCATCATATATCGTCGTTTACCGTGACATAACCGAACAGAAAGAAATCGAGGCTAAATTAAAGGCCCACAAACAGCTCATCGAAAGTATTTTAACCTCCATGCCTGAGGGAGTGCTCGTCACCGATAGCTCCGATATGGTAGTCCTGGCCAATGAGGCCTTCCGCAGAATCTTTCACACTGGAAAGAAAGCTATCGAGAACAGACTATTGAACGAAACCATACACGTCGCGCAGTTTACTGACCTGTATAAGTCGATGAAAAAGGGTAATACGGATAATAACACCCTGGAATTCAGGTATAAGGTCAAGAGCCAGGAAAAAATAATTGCCTGTGTGATCATCAAGATGGACGGAGGGCGGATGCTGCTCACCTTTACCGATATCTCACGGGAAAGGGAAGAGGAAGATAAACTGTACCTCATGGACCGCCTGGCCTCGCTGGGTGAAATGGCCGCCGGTCTGGCGCACGAGCTCAATAACCCTCTCACCGGCATCCTGACTTTATCACAGCTTCTGGTCAATAGCGATATGCCGGAAGAGCAAAAAGAGGACCTGCAATGCGTTTACAGTGAAGCCAAACGCGCCGCTAACATCGTGAAAAATGTCCTGCTGTTTACCCGCAATAACAACTATGAAAACGGCCAGTCATCCGTAAATGAAGTCGTTAAAGAAGTGCTCAGGCTGCGTGAACACGAAGAAAAAACCAATAATATCAATGTGGTGACTAATCTCCAGAATAATCTGCCGGAAATTCCGCTGGACAAGTACCAGCTACAACAGGTCTTTCTCAATATCATTTTAAACGCCGAAGCGGCGATGAAAGAAGTGAAGCGGCCGGGCATATTGACGGTGACGACGGAGAGGGTCAATAACCATGTCAATATCATGTTCAACGATAACGGGTGCGGGATTAAGAAGCACGTTCTGCCCCGGATATTCGACCCGTTCTTCACCACCAAAGACATCGGCAAGGGAACCGGCCTCGGGCTGAGTATCTGCTACGGGATTATCGTGAAACATGACGGTAAAATCAGTGTCAAAACTCATGTCGGCAAAGGCACCACATTCACTATCAGATTGCCGATAGTAAATCAGGAAAAACGGGATTAAGGCGCACACGGAGGTAGCATAATGGTTACGACACTTCAGAAAGAGAATATCCTTATTGTTGATGATGAGAAAACGGTTAGGAGAAGCCTGAATAGATGCCTGACACTCAGGGGTTTCTCCTGTGCGGAAGCCGGTAATGCCGATGAAGCGCTGGAGTCCCTGAAAAATAAGCCGGCGGACCTGGTTATCCTCGATATTATGATGCCGGGCACCTCGGGAAGCGAATTTCTACCCCATCTGAAGAAATCCTTCCCGGATACGGCCGTCGTCATGGCCACCGCCGTCGTCGAGCCGGACACGATTGTTGAATGTATGAAAAACGGCGCCCATGACTATATCACCAAGCCCTTCGATGTCGATGAGCTGGTCAGCAATATCAACATGGTGCTGGAAAAGAGGCGGTTGGAGCTAAACCTTAGAGAGAAGCGACAGGTGCTTGAAGGTAAAGTAGAAGAGCAGGCTAAAGAGCTCCAGAAACTCTTCATCGATGCCGTAGAGTCGCTGGTAAGCGCGCTGGAGGCCAAGGATAAATACACGGCCGGTCATTCGCGCCGGGTAACCAAGATAGCCATCGACACCGGGATAGCCATGGGGCTAAAAGGCGAGGAACTGGATAATTTACGCTGGGCCGCCCTCCTGCATGACATCGGGAAAATCGGCATTGACCCGACTATCCAGAATAAACCGGGCGAACTTACCCCGCAAGAATACGATTATATCCTGACGCATTGCGTCATTGGTCCCGGTATCGTTCAGCCGCTGGTCAACGAGAAAATAATCGAGGTTATCAAGCATCACCACGACAGCTATGACGGCAATGGCCTGAACCAGAAAGCGAGCGGCAATGAGATACCCCTTGGCGCCAGAATCCTGGCGGTGGCCGATTCCTTCGATGCGATGACGTCAGACCGCCCGTACCGGTCCTCCATGTCGGCAAAAAAGGCCTTCGACGAGATTATACGCTGCTCCGGCACCCAGTTTGACCCGGCCGTGGTGAAAGCCTTCCTGAAAACGCCCATCGTAAATTCGCTGAAGGCCTAGAGGGTAGTCACCTTTACAGGTAGTGTCCCGCAACATGCTGTCATTGCCAGGCCAGGTGTGTCGTTATAATCCGTCGACCTGGAGGGACGCATTGCTTCGCGGAGTTTACCCTTCAGGGTGAGCCTCAGGGTGAACCCTTCAGGGAGAATCCTTCAGGATGAACCTTGAGCGTAGCGCGAGGATTCGCAATGACCTTTTCTTGCAGCACTCCTGTGACCTTAGTACCGGTCAGGCATGACGAATTTACTATTTACTCCTGCCAGGCGCCAGAGAATAATAATGCTAGGGTACTCATGCCTGAGTTTATCATGTTATATATGCGGTTGCTTTATAGCTGCAGGATGACACGCAAATGAGAGGCGAAAAGGGGATATCGCTGCTGGAGACGATTCTGGCCCTGGCTATCATGGGCATTATCAGCGCGTCCTTTCTGGGAGGTACCGCCACAACCTCCACGGCCCGCGTTACCGCGGATGAAAGGGCATCCGGCAAAATCCTGGCCGAAAGCCTTATGGAGGGCATAAAAAAAGATTTATACGCAACCTCCTACAACATCACGATACCTAGCGAATTTGCCGGGTATACCGCTAATGTGACCGTGGTGGAAAATAATAATATCCAGGATATTACCATCAGGGTCCAGCACCGCAACCGTGAGGTCTTATCGCTGGAGAACTACAAGGTGAACCGGCAATGATGTTCTGTAAAATAAGGCTCTTTAAAAAAAATGAGGCCGGCGTAACGCTGATTGAAACGCTGGTAAGCCTGGCGATTACAGCGCTCATCGGGCTGGGTGCCGCGATGTCCAGCAGCCAGGTGCTCACCCAGACTTCCAGGAATGAAGATTTTACCACCGCCAGCCGCAACGCCATGAACGCCGTATACTGGATGAGCCGGGACGCCCAGATGGCGCAGATCATCAGCGGTACGGTGGGTTTTCCGGGAATAAGCAACCTCTCTTTAAGCTGGATAGACTGGGAAAACAGCTCCCATAATGCCACCTATTCCATTGAAAACGGCAGGCTCCTGCGTACCTTTAATGTTGACGGCGAGATAACCGAGACGCTGATAGCCGAATACATCAACCCCACTGCCAACATGACCAGTTGCGTCTCGGTGAACGGGACCCTAACTTTGACAATCACCAGCAGCGTCGGTGAAGGCTCCCGGGTAGTTGATGTGACCAGGGTGCGTAAGATGGTCGCCCGACCCGAATTGTAAAATACCAGGATAACAAAATGAAGAGGAGAGCGAGGCATATACCATCCAGATTTATATCAGACCAGACAGGGAATGCCCTGATACTGGTGCTGATATTTCTGCTTATGGGTAGCCTCATGCTGGTCCCGGCTCTGGCCCATGTCAGTACGGCTCTGAAGACCGGCGTTAAATACGAGGAGAAGACAAAGGCGCTTTATGCCGCCGATGCCGGTGTGGATGATGCTATCTGGCAGATAAAGTACGATGGCCTGGAATCTAAGTTCCGCGACGCGAATTATAACTATATTTTCAGCACCAACGCTTCATACTCCCTGAATAGCACCGTAAACGGCCTGACGACTAACGTCACCATCGCAAATGTCTGGGTTCCGAGCAACGTCACGCTGGCTGACCTTATCTTAACTCCGGCGCAGGCCAAAGACGTCCTTGAAAGACCTGTCACCGATAATACGACCAACCGGTTAGTATTATCCGGCACGCCGCTTGACGAGTCTAATTACCGGATAAAGATAGATTTCTATCCTGCCATAGGCGTCACGACTAATTTATCGGTCTCTTCTATCGGGGTATGGCTACCGCATGGTTTCACCTACAACTACGACTGCAATATGGCCACATTTGCCGGCACCCAAGACAATTATGAGGAGACCGTAGAGGACCGCCCCGGCGGCCAGGCTGTCGTCTGGGATTTTTCCCCTGACACCATTTATTTTACCGATTTACCACCGGAAGACCTGGACCCGTCCGATATGCCCCAGGAGGCGGTAATTACCTTTAAATATATCTGCGCTAACCCCTCCACCAGGCCTAACGCTATCGGCTGGATAGTCACCGCCGGCCCGCTCAGCAACTATGCTTATCCTACCGGCGGAGGCGTCCCCATAACCTGGGATGTCGATACCAAGTTGTATAAAATTAACTCTAAGGCCGGCGGCACCGAGGTCGAAACTTACGTGTCCCGGTGCGAGCTGCGTAATATGTACGTGGCTACCCCCGGCGACTATGTCGCCATCGGCAACTCGCTCATGACGGACGATGTTTCTCCTATCGATGGTAAATACCGTAACCACTGGTGGGCGTCCAGCGATGCCGCGCTTGATAGCATCCCCACCGATGCCTATATCACTCACGCCTACCTCTACTGGTCGGGTTTTTTTGGTAGCGGGTTTTCCTCGGCCTTCTGGACAGATAATTGCAGCGCCTTTGCTCCTCACTGGGACGGCCCCAACAAGTACTGGCAGATTTCTTCCGGTACTTTTAGAGGGTATAAGTCTAGCAGCGGCACTGATACCCGCTACCTGACGATGAATAATTCCGTTGATTTAAGCTCCTACACGGCGGGTCAGACGATAGTGGAGTGGGAGCAGGAGAGCGGCGGAACCCTGGAGGGCGACAGTGACCCTACTAACCGCGACCGTCTCCAGTTTCAGATTTCCAGCGATAACGGCGCGACCTGGAGCGATATGATTACGGCCTTCTGCGATGACCTCTCCGGCTCAAATTTATACTATTACTACGTACTTCCGGAAAGTTGCTTTCTACCGGGCTCGAAATTCAAGATGAGGTTATATCTGGATGGCTTCAACTCAAGCGGCGAGTGCGCTTATATTGATAACATCGGCATCGCCACGATTACCGGAGCCGCTGATACCGCCGTTGACTTCACTATAGCCGGCTACGATACCTATACCACATCAATCAGCGCCCTGGTATCCCAGCTCATCGGTAACAAATACAAAGGACAGTATTCCTATGCCTGCCGGCAGGATGTTACCACCCTGGTGAATGCCCATTCTTCTCGTAATGCGCAAGGTGAACCCATCGGCAACGCAGTTTATACCGTCGGGAACGTGGATGCAACCCCTGCCGCGGACGATTACGAACTTGCCTACGCCGGTTGGTCGCTGGTCATCATCTACCACAGCGCCAGTACCGCCGGGCGCCAGCTCTATCTCTGGGACTATTTTTCTTATTGTAAGGGTAATGAAAACCTGGATTTCGATAGAGATGGTTCACCGGGCGGTACTATCAATGGTTTCATCGTTCCGGAGCGTATCGGAACCGAGACGGAGGCGGCCAAGCTGACCTGCTTCGTCGGCGAAGGCGATCTTGCCTACTCTGGCGATTATATAAAATTCAACGGCACCAAACTCTGGGACAGC
Organism: uncultured Dehalococcoidaceae bacterium; assembly: GCA_964645025.1. Taxonomy (GTDB): domain Bacteria; phylum Chloroflexota; class Dehalococcoidia; order Dehalococcoidales; family RBG-16-60-22; genus Fen-1077. The sequence goes on from CAZXYV010000016.1 coordinate 10,303, forward strand.
ACCACTACCACAGGTAATAGCCAGGCTAGCCCTAATAATGTCTGGAACTCAACATCGGTAGGGATGACCAAGGATGGAGTTGATATCGACACCTTCCATGTTACCTGGGACAGCGGCCTGCTCCACGCGGACGATACCCAGGCGCAAATCGACCTGTATACTCAGACGGACAACTTTAACCTGATATATATCATCCTGTCGGTGCGCAGCAAGACCACCATCGGCGGCACCGAGCACTATCTGATCAAGGACGACTAGGATAATCCTTACGTGGCGCTGGTACGGAAGCGCCAGACGGCTATCAGGCCGAAGGCCGCCGCGAAGACCAGCAGGGCTATCATGCTCGGCACGGCGGCGCTGAAATCGGCTCCGAAGACCATAATTTTATTAAAACCCGCCGTCGCCCAGGCATGCGGCGTTACCTTGGCGATATTCTGGAGCCAGTCCGGGTAAAGGAAAAGCGGCCACCAGCACCCGCCCAGCGGCGCCAGCATCAGGGCGGTAATATTAGCCAGAGCGCCGGCGCCGCGCCGCGTCCGGGCCACCGTGGCCAGCATCAGAGAAAAGGCAGCCGACATGAGCACCATCAGGATGGAGAGGATAAAAACCGCGGCGGGCGATAGCCCCATGTCCACGTGAAACACCAGGATACCCACTACCCAGAATATCACAATCTGGATAAGCCCGCGTAACGCCGTGCCGACATAGATGCCCCCCAGGATGGACTCCCGCCTGACGGAGCTGGTCAGCAGGCGTTCCAGGGTATAGTTGAGGCGCTCGCGGACAATCGACTCGGATGCCATCGCCGCAGCAAAGAAGACAAACATCACGAGATAGCCGGGAATAACGAAATTAGACGGATTTTCGGCTTCCACCTCACCCACCTTGTCCGTCTTGAATGTTAGATAAGACGCCCCTGCGCCAGCAGTACCACCTGAAAAGTACTCCGTCATCATCCGCTGAACGGCCTGATTGATACTTGCCGTATCAGTGGGAGTGATAACACCGCCTTCGATAAGCAGGTCAATACTGGCCTTGATAACGACCTGGTTCGTACCGATTTGTGAGGAAATGGCCCCGGCCAGGCCGTTCAGGGCCGCCCGGGCGTTAACGTTCCCGGCATCGGCGAAAACCTTGAGACTGGTGCCGCCGCCGGAAATCAGCGCCTGCGTGAAATCAGCCGGGAAAGCGATGAAGCCGGCCAGCTTTTTATCCTCTACAGCCTGGCAGGCTGCGTTATAGTCCTTGTCCCAGATTATCTTCGGTTCGCCGGGTTTAAGGAGGGACTCGTCCCTGGTCTCCATCGCGCCGAGTATCTGGTAGCTCAGGCCACCGGCCGCCTCCTGCGTGACCAGATGCAGTTCCAGCCGCTGGTCTTCACCGCCGACGCCTTTCAGGACAAAGTTGAACATGACGATGAAAAGTAAAGGGAAAACGATATAGAAGAAGGCCGCCATACGGTCATTAGTGAAGATTTTCAGGTCTTTCAGGGCGATAAGCCATACACGCTCCAGTTGTTTCATGTCTCTTATTTACCCCCGGGTACGGCCCTGAAAATAAGCCGGCTCACCACCAGCCCGACGACGATGACGCCGGCCATCACCATAAACGGGAGCGCGGTGCCGGAAAGTGAGCCGCCGTTATTAATTACCGTCCTGATAGCGTCATTAGCATAGGTATTGAGGGAGAACTTGCCGATAATCTCCAGCACCGAGCCTTTTGCCACCGCAAAGAAGGTCCCGCCCAGCATGGTCATCACCATGGTGAAGACGACGCCGATCCATATGGCCGCGTCTTCGCTGCGGGCCAGGGAGGCGATGACCATGCCCAGCGCCGCGGCCGCCGCCGCAAATATAAGCACGACAAAGATAGAGGCCAGGAAAGACAACGGCGTGAAGAGCCGGAAAACGGCGTAAGACAGGCCCAGCAGAATGACCGTCTGTACGAAGCCCCGGCCGATGCTGGCCAGGAACTTGCCGAAGAACAGCTCCCCCGCGCTGAGCCGGGTGGTCAGCAGCCGTTCCAGCGTGCCCCGCTTGCGCTCCTCGACTATCGCCCGGGCGCTCAGCGTCAGGGAGAACAGGACGTACATGGTAACGATACCGGGCACGTACTGATTGACATAGTCAGGGCTGCCGCCAATTACCTCTTCGTTGACGCCTACCGCCGGCTGCTGGCGCTCTCTATTCAGCATTTCCTGCACGGTTATCTTGATACGGTCTGGAGTTACTTTGGTATCCTTCAGATTATTTTTTAACTGATTGCTCACCTGGAACTCCTGGTTAATCCCCCCGGCCACGCCGCGGATAATGCTCGCCAGAATCTGGCCGTCCTGACCGCCGTTACCCCGCTGCATAAAGGTGAGTTCGGCTTTCCCTCCGGATGCCAGCGTATCCGAGAAGCCGGCCGGAATATACAGTACCAGCGTTAAATCCGACTTCTCCAGCTTGCTATTGGCTTCCTGGAGGGCAAGCTTTTCAATGCTGATACCTTTGACCTCATCCAGCTGCTTGATAAGGAGCGTGGCATAGACGCTTTGGTCCTCGTCCACCACGCGAGCGGTAGCCTGGAATAATGTCTGCCCCCCGAAGGCGCCGTACATCAGGGCGAAGGTTACGATAGGCAGGAGGAGGCTGAAAGCCAGGTCGCCTTTATCCTGGAGATACAGGCGCACTTCATTCAGGGTAATAAATAACGCTCTTTTCATAGGCTGGTTAATCGCGTAGACTGCGACCGGTCAACTTCAGGAACACATCTTCAAGGGTTACTTTATCCGGTGAACCCAGCTGCGACTTTAATTGATACGGCGTATCCATGGCCATAATCTGACCGCCGTCCATGATGGCGACACGCTGGCAGAGGCGGTCGGCTTCTTCCATGTAATGGGTGGTGTAAAGGATGGTCATGCCTTTCTTCTGGAGACCCAGGATGTTCTCGTAAATATGATTGCGGGATTGCGGGTCGATGCCGACCGTCGGCTCGTCGAGGAAAAGTAGCTCCGGTTCGCCCATGAGGGCGATGGCCAGGTTGATGCGGCGCTTCATGCCGCCGGAAAACTTGGCTACTTTACCCTTGGCCCGGTCTTCCAGCCCCATGAGCTTGAGGTTGGTCATCGCCTGCGTGCGGGCGTCCTGGCGGTTCAATCCCGCCATCCGCCCGAAAAAGACCATATTATCGATGGCGGAAAGGTCTTCATAAAGCGCCAGCTCCTGAGGACAGACGCCGATGATGCTGCGGATAGCCTCGGCTTCGCGCCGCAGGGAATGGCCGCCTATCGTAATATCGCCGCTATCTGGCGTGAGGACGGTGGACAGCATGCGGATAGTGGTCGTCTTGCCGGCGCCGTTGGGACCCAGGAGGCCGAATATTTCTCCCTTGGCGATGGAGAAGGAAACGCCGTTGACAGCCTTGAAGTCATTAAAGCTTTTATAGAGGTCTTTTGCGACCATGAATTCCTCAGCCATACCTTACCCCCGGTTTTACTCGTCTAATATCTAATATTTAGAAAGCAGAATTAGAAGCATTATATCACCAGAAATAGATAATTAACAAAAGAACGAGGCCCCCTTATGCAGGAGGCCTCGTATAATATCCGGTTGTTGAGAGTGTCTATTTCCAGAGCACTTTAGCGACATCATCCAGGCCGAGTTCCTGGAGCCTCTTCTTGCCCGGCTTGCCCGCCTTCAGGTCCACGCCCATCGCCTCGAGATACTCGTTAAACATTTCATCCTTGTTCAGGGTGATGCCGGCGCGCGGGCCGACCTTCTTGGGGGGTACGCCCATCATCCTGGCAGGGAATTCGAACGGCACCTTCAGACCTTCGCGCGCGTTGAAGGCCAGCCGTATATTATATATCCTTTCGCCGGTCTTAAGCAGTTCATCTACGGTTATATCCCAGCCGGTGATGGTCCTCACGGCCTCGACAAACTGGTCGAAATGGCTGAGGCCGTCGCCGAAGACAATCATGCACATCCCCGCGGCGTTATAGACCTCGGTGATGCAGGCTCCCCTCTTGTGCCCGGGGCCGCGCCCCTTTAAGGAACGGCGGTCGAACTCTGGAAAATCCGGCATGACGCCGGGCGGATGCGGGCCTTCGCCGCCCTGGGTATGCCGCGCCGGCGCTGGCTCCGCGCCGTAGCCGATGGCAAAGCCGTGCCCGCCCCGCGAGTCATGCGCCGGCACTTCCTCTCCGCCGATATGCATGGCGTACTTCTCCGAGCCTTTGCCGATTTTCTTAGCGGCGATTTTAACGCCGTCGGCGATGATGTTGCCGAATCCTTCTCGTTTGGCCAACTTTTCTGTCATGGCCACGATGGCTTTGGTGTTGCCCCAGGTCATCTCCAGGCCATCGGTGTCTTTCTTGGTCAAAATGCCGTTTTCGTAGCACTCGATGGTGAAGGCGATACAGGCGCCGGCCGAGATGGTATCCAGGCCGTAGCGATTACAGATATCGTTGAGCTTGATTATCGACTCCAGGTTGTCGTTGAGGAGGTTGCTGCCGAATATCGCCAGCGTTTCGTATTCTGGCTTATGGGCGCCGGCGTCATATTTATATTCGCCGGTACTGGCTTTCATGTGTCCGCCACAGCTGATGGGGCAGTGCCAGCAGCCGTATCTTCTCTCCTGCTTGGCAATCACCGGCTCGGCGCTGAGGTCCTTGTATTTCGGGAAGTCGATAACCGCCACACCGCCCCAGTTCATACAGGGAGCGTCATCTGACTCACAGGCCCCGCTAAACAGGCCCGGCGTACCGAAGTCCCTCATGAAAGTAGTGCGGGGCCCCATATTGGCCAGGTGGTTCTTCCTCATGTCGTTGGCCTTTTGCTCATCGGGCAGAGGCACCTTCAGGTTGCCCTTGAGGGCAATGGCCTTGAGCTTCTTGGAGCCCATGACCGCGGCCAGGCCGGAGCGGGCGGCGGCGCGTCCTTTGTTGTTCATCACCGCGGCGATGAGGGCCAGCTTTTCACCCGACGGGCCGATGCAGGCGACTTCGACATCTTTGCCCAACTCGGCCCGCAGCATATCCTCGGTCTCAAAGGTGTCTTTACCCCAGATTTTAGCGGCGTCTTTTATCTCGGCTTTACCGTTATCGATAAAAAGATAGACGGGTTTGGCCGATTTTCCGGTGAAGAACACCGCATCGTAGCCGGCGAATTTCAGGGCAGGCCCGACATTGCCGCCGGAGTTGGCATCGCCCCAGCCGCCGGTGAGCGGCGATTTGCCGACCATGATATACCGCGAGCCGCCCATCGCTGGCGTACCGGTCAGCACGCCCGTGACCAGGCCCAGGATATTATCCGGCCCCAGCGGGTCCACGCCGGGCTTCTGCCGGTTGAAGATAATCCTGGCGCCCAGGCCGTAGCCACCCAGATAATCCCGGCCCATCTTTTCATCGAGCGCTTCTTCCTTGACCTGCTTTTTGGAAAGGTCTACCCAGAGAATCTTCCCCATGAAACCGTGTGCCATATGTTGCCTCCTTAGAAAACGTTGTATTGCGAGCAATATAAGATTACAACGGGGCTCGTAGATTGTCAAACGAATAATTGACGCAAAAGCGACATAGATGTAAAATCA